>JBIKKZ010000066.1:0-7188 GCA_044360095.1 Vulcanococcus sp.
CAAAAAACCAGCCCAACTTCTGCTGCACGTGAAACATGCCGTGGCCGTCCACCGCCAGTGCCAGCTCCATCCCCCCTCGTTCCCGTTGGCCCGAGCCTAGAAGCTGCGCCTAGAGTCGCCCCACTGCGAGCCGAGCCCTTGGCCACCGGCGACCTGGCGCTGGTCCTGCACGCGCACCTCCCTTACGTGCACTCCAGCGAGCCCGGCTCCCTGGAGGAGGACTGGTACTTCCAGGCGCTGCTGGAGTGCTACCTGCCGCTGCTCGACGTGCTGGAGAGCGCGGCCGCCGATCCGCAGCAGCGGCCAAGGCTGAGCATGGGGCTCTCGCCCACGCTGCTGTCGCTGCTGAGCAACGCCGGCCTGAGCGCCCGCTTCGGCCCGTGGCTGGCGGTGCGGCAGGAGCTGCTGCGGCAGGCACCCGCCGGGCACGCCAACGCCGCCGCCGATGTGGCCCAGCTGCTCAGCCGTGCCCGCCAGGCCTGGGAGCTCTGCGGCGGAGATCTGCTGCCGCGCTTCCAGCGGTTGCAGCAGGCGGGGGTGCTCGACCTGCTCACCTGCGCCGCCACCCACGGCTACCTGCCGCTGCTGCGCGACTGCCCGGAGGCGGTGCGGGCCCAGCTGCTCACGGCGGTGCGGGAGCACCAACGGCTGCTGGGGGTGCGCCCCCAGGGGATCTGGCTGCCGGAGTGCGCCTTCTACGAGGGGCTCGACCGGCTGCTGGTGAGCTGCGGCCTGCGCTACGCCATCCTCGACGCCCATGGCCTGCTGCACGGCCAACCGCGCCCCCGCTACGGCGTCTACGCGCCGGTGTGCACCCCTGCGGGCATGGCCTTCTTCGGGCGCGACAGCGAATCCACCCTGCCGGTGTGGAGCGCCCGCGACGGCTACCCCGGCGATCCCCACTACCGGGAATTCCACCGCGACCTGGGCTGGGATCTGCCCGCGGGCGACCTGGAGCAGCGCGGCATCCCCTGCGCGCGCCCCCTGGGGCTGAAGCTGCACCGGGTGTCGGAGCGCGATTGCAACCTCGACAGCAAACAGCCCTACGAACCCGAGGAGGCCCGCCGCTGCGTGCAGCGCGATGGCCTGCATTTTTTGCAGGGCCGCGCCCGCCATCTGCAGCGGTTGGAGGGGGCCATGGACCGCCGGCCGCTGCTGGTGGCGCCCTTTGATGCGGAGCTCTTCGGCCACTGGTGGTACGAGGGGCCGCAGTTTCTGGGGGAGGTGTTCCGCCAGGCGCCGGCTGCGGGGGTGGACCTGGTGACCCTGCGGGACACCCTGAGCCGCGGCGATGCCCTGCAGCTCTGCCAACCATCGCCCTCCAGTTGGGGCCAGGGCGGCTACCACAACTATTGGCTCAACGACAGCAACGCCTGGGTGATTCCGGAGTGGAACCGGGCCTCGCGGGCGATGGTGGAACGGGTGAGCCGGGGCGTGGGCAGCGAAGCGGCCCGGGAGCTGCTGGACCAGGCCGGTCGGGAGCTGCTGCTGGCCCAGAGCTCCGACTGGAGTTTCATCCTGCGGGCGGGCACCACCACCGACCTGGCCCGCGAACGGATCCAACGGCACCTGGGGCGGTTCTGGACCCTGCTGCAGGCCATCGATGGCACGCCACTGCCGCCGGGCTGGCTTGAGGCGGTGCGCCGCGAAGACGCCCTGTTCCCCCTGCTCAACGCCGCCGACTGGACCCGCCTGCCGACCGCCCCCTGAGCCGATGACGCTGGCCGAACGCCCCCCTGCCCTTTCGCCCCTGCTGCAACGGCAGCTGCTGGAGGGGGCCCTGCCCCAGGATCAGGGATTTGCCCGAGGCCTGGGCCAACGGGGGCTGACGCCGCCGCGGCGCAGCCCGCTGCGGGTGCTGCAGCTCAACCTGGGGCGGCTGTGCAACATGCGCTGCAGCCACTGCCACGTGGATGCGGGCCCCCACCAGGGCCACACCCTGATGCCGGATGGGGTGGTGGAGGCCTGCATCAGCGCCATCGGCCGGCTGGAGCCGGCGGTGCTGGATCTCACCGGCGGCGCCCCCGAACTGCACCCCCGCTTCCGCGACCTGGTGCTGGCGGCCCGGCGGCACGGCTGCCAGGTGATCGACCGCTGCAACCTCACCGTGCTGCTGCTGCCCGCCCTGCACGACCTGGCCCCCTTCCTGGCGACCCAACAGGTGGAGATCGTGGCCAGCCTGCCGCAGCCGGATGAGGAGGGCACCGATGGCCAGCGGGGCGAGGGCACCTGGGGGGCCTCAATCCAGGCGCTGCGGCTGCTCAATGGGCTGGGGTACGGCCAGGGCGATCCGAGGCTTCAGCTCACCCTGATGAGCAACCCGGCCGGCACCCAGCTGCAACAGATCAGCGCCTGTGATCAACGGCGCTGGGCCGAGCGACTGGAGCAACTGGCGGGGGTGCGGTTCGACCGGCTGATCGGGCTCAACAACATGCCGATCGCCCGCTTCCTGCAACAGCTGCAGCGCGATGGCCACGTGAACTGCTACCTGGCGCTGCTGGAGCGGGCCTTCAACCCGGCGGCCCTCGATGGGCTGATGTGCCGCGACACCCTCTCGGTGGCCTCGGACGGCCGGCTCTACGACTGCGATTTCAACCAGATGCTGGAGCTCCCCCAGGCCAGCGGTGCCACCATTGCGACGATCAGCCGCGAACAGCTCCAGGAGGGAGCCATCCACTGGGGCAACCACTGCTACGGCTGCACCGCCGGCCAGGGCAGCTCCTGCGGCGGCGCCACCGCCTGAGCTAACGCCCTGCGGGGAAGAGCATCCGCAACCCCAGCACCCACTCGCGGCCCTGCATGCCCATCAGGCCGGCCTTCACCGTCCAGGGGGCCTGCACAAACAGCCGCACCATGGCGGCGATCAGCTCCGGCAGGGTGAGGGTGTTGGTGAGGAAGCCATACCACTGCTGGGGGGGCAGGCTGAAAAACGTGGCGAAGTGAGCCCGCAATTGCCCCTCAGAAAAGCGCATCAACTTCTCCAACCCGAAGCGGTAGAGCGCGTGCTTGCGCTGCAGCTCCAGGGGCCAGAGGGCATCCCAGGCCCGCCGGCACAGCTGCTCAGCCGGCAGGCCAGGCTGCTGCAACCCCTGGGCAATCGCCTCCGCCAGGGCCGGGGCACGGCGCAGCAGCGCCCCCACCATGTAGCCCGACGCCGGATGCACCATCGCCGCCGCACCGCCGAAGGCCAACAGCCGCTGCTGCAGGTCCGGCAGCGGCAGGTTCATCGGGAACAGGCAAAGCTCCTCGTGCTGCACCGCCTCCACCGTCACACCGCGGTGGCTCAGTCGCCGCAGCAGGCGGTCCTTGAGCACGTCGTCGGGCACCGCCGGCGCCAACGCCAGGGAGGTTTCCTCCACAAAGAACACCCCCTCCCCAAAATCCATGGCATAGAGAAAGGTGGGTGGTCCGCAGCGGCGCTCCGCCTCGCTGAGGTGATCACAGCGGTAATCCATCAGCACAAACTGCCCCGGATCCACCGGTGGGGCTGAAAAGCGCCCCACGATGCCGTAGGCGGCCTGGCCCGCCACCGGCCCCTCATCCGCACGCTGCACCAGGGGCGACCGGTGGCCGCTGGCATCAATCACCAGCCGGGCCTCAAGCTGCTCCCCCGCCTCCGTGACCACCGTGGAGCCGCCGGCGTGGTGCTCCACCGCCATGGCCCGGCCCCGCCTCCAGGTGACCCCAGCTTTCTCGCACAACCGCCACCAGTGTTGCTGCAGGGCCGCCTTGTCGAACAGGCCGTAGTCGATGCCGTGCTGCACGGCGGGGCTGCCGAGGCGATCACCAAACCAACTGACGGTGTTGTGCCAGCGGTGCCCCAGCAGGCTCGCCAGTCCCAGGGCATCCACCTCCGGCCCCCAGATGCCGTAGGTGTTGGGCCACGGCTGCTGCGGATCCTCCGGCGCCAGGCCCTGGGCGGCCACCCCACGCTCCGCCAGGGCTGCGGCGATGCAGAGGGCAGCCGGGCCCGCCCCGATGACCAGCACCTCCATCGCCACAACGCCCCTATGGTGTGGATTCATCCTGCAGCAATGGATGGCCCGTTGGATTCGGCATCTGGTGCTGCCGGCGCTGGCGCTTGTCCTGGGGCTGCCCCTGCTGGTGGCACCCCTGGCAGCCACGCCGGCTGCCGCGGCCACCGTGCCGGTGACGGTGGCCCTGGATGTGAGCAACGTCTACGGGCTGTCCACCCGGGATAAGACCTACCGCGCGGAGGGCATCCTGCGGGTGTCGGCGCCGGCCGCCGCCGTGCGCCGATGGGTGGCGGCGGGGGTGGAGCCCTCAGCACTGGTGCGGTTCGACAACCTGGTGGAGCCCTGGAACTCCCTGCTGGAGCCCAACGGCCCGCTGCTGCAGCTGGGGGCCAACCTTGGACGCGACTACCGCTTCAGTGGCAACTTCTATTCCGATGAGATCAACTTCCGCAGCCACCCCTTTGGCGGCCTGACGCTGCGGCTGATCCTGGAGGCGGTGCCCAGTGCCAACGGTGCCGTGCGGGCCCCCCAGCTGCGGGGCGACGCCACCGATTCCAGCGTCAACCAACGCACCAACATGACCGGCTACCACCTGCGCTCCTGGCGGTTGGTGAATGAACCGGATCGGGTGGATCTGAACCTCACCTACGAGCCCCTGGGGAGGGCGTCGTTGATGAAGTGGCTGTTGCCGCTCACGATCACGATGCTGGTGATGCTGCTCACCCCCAACCTGCGGGCCAGCTTCAGCTCCGAGCGCCTGGCGATCCCACCGGTGATCCTGCTCACGCTGGTGTTCATGCAACAGGCCTACCGCGACACCCTGCCCACACTCCCCTACCTCACCGGCCTCGACCGGCTCTATGCGCTCTCCTATGGCGTGACGCTGGTGTTCTTCTGCGAGTTCATCTGGTGCGCCAACCTCAAGGACCGGTTGGCGGAACGGTTCGATGCGGCGCTGAACCGCCGCATCGAGCGGCTCGAACTGGCCATGCAGTTGGTGAGCGTGAGCTGCTTCCTGGCTGTGCTGATCTGGGCCTGGGGGCTGAGCTGAGCTTCAGCCCACGCCGACCTCCAGGCTGGCGCGGTTGTTGGCCTGCAGGGGCAGCTGCTCGAGGATGCGCCCCTCGGGATCGGCAATCACCTCGATGCGGTGCTGGCCCGGATCCAGCTCTAGGGGCATGGCGAACTGCTCCCCAGCGCCGGCGGGCAACCAGGGCAGGCGCAGGTAGCGGTGGCCGCCGTAGCGATCATCCAGCACCACGGCGACCCCCACACCACTGACATCCATCGAACCAAGATTCACCACGGTGAAGCGCAGGGTGCCGTCGACCAGCTGCAGATCCTCGATGGCCAAATCGCTCTGCATCCGGTGCAGCCGCTGCAGGGGGTAAAGGGCCAGGCGCTTCACCGCGGCGAGGCTGCTGCCGGGGTGCTCATGGTGCAGGTGGCCGCCATGGCGCAGATCCAGGCTGCAGCCATGCAGGTGCAGATGGGCACCCTCCACCGGCACGGTGACGCGGCCGCTGGCGGGATCGGCGTCGTAAAATCCGCAGCAGTCCCACTGCAGGGAAGCCCCCAGGTAGCGGATGGGGTCGCTGGGGTCGCCGGGGTCCTCAGCCGCCAGGCGGTAATGCTGCAGAAGCTCATAGAGGCTGCGGCCGGCGGTGCCATCGCCCGCTTCGCTGCTGGCGATGGCGGCGTTGCGCCGCTGCTGGCCCATGCACAGCTTGGAGGCCACGGTGATCACCAGCGACGTCCACTCCAGCTCGGCCCGAACGCCAACGATGGGGGCTGGCGCCAGGCGCCCCTGCCCCTGCAGGCGCTCCACCAGCCGCTGCACCTGATCCTGCAACGGGGCACCCGCAACGGCCTCCAGATCAGCCGGATCCACCGGCACCCGCACGGCCGACGCCTCAGCGCTGAAGCACACATAGGGGAAATGGGCGCTGCCATCGCCGCTGCGCAGGGCCCGGATGCCCCCGTCGCTGGCCTGGCATTTCCAGATGGTGGTGTTGCCGGCGTCGTTGCGCAGAAACGTCAACTCACCGTTGTCGAGGCTGGTGGTGGTGCCCAACCCGAGCACATCTCCATCCAGGGGAATGGCCTCCAGGGGGAGGTGTTCGTGCACATCCCCCTGGATCAGATCGGCGACGGTGTTGGCAATCCAGAGCTCACCGGCGGTGCCGGTGGGCGATGCCTCAGGCGTTGCCGGCATCGCTGGCGGCGGTGATGGCCTCCACGCTGGGATCCTCCAGGTCGGCGTCGTCGCCGTCGGCCGCCGGGGGCACCAGCACCACCTCCGCCAGGCGGTCACCGCTGTCGAGCCGTTGCAGCCGCACGCCGGTGGCAGCCCGCGATTGCTGCGGCACCGCATCGGCGCGCATGCGCACGATCACCCCCTTCTCGCTCACCAACAGCAACTCCTCACCGCTGCCGAGCACCTTGAGCCCCACCAACACATCGCCGTCCCGGCGGAACTTGATCGCCCGCAGGCCCATGCCGGCCCGTTTCTGCAGGCGGAACTGGTCCACCGGCACCCGCTTGCCCAGTCCACTGGCACTGGCCACCAGCACCCAGGGCCCTTCGCTGGCCGCCAGGTCGTCGCCATCCCCCTCATCGTCGGTGTCGGTGGCGGCACTGCCCTCAACCCGATCCGCCAGTTCCACCGGCAACACATCCATGCTCACCAGCTGGTCGCCGGGGCGCAGGTTCATGGCACGCACGCCGCGGGCGGTGCGTCCCAGGGGCCGCAGCTCCTCATCACTGAGGCGGAAGTGGATCGTGATGCCGTTGCGCGAACCGATCAGCACGCTGTCACCGGGCTGGGCGAGGCGCACCCAGCAGAGGGCATCGCCCTCCTCCAGGGAGATGGCGATCAGGCCGTTGGAGCGTATGTTGGCAAATGCCGAGAGGCGCGTGCGCTTGATGAACCCGCCGCTGGTGAGCATCACCAGCACCGCGTCTTCGGCGAATTCGCTCACCGCCAACAGCGAGGTGATCTGCTCCTCGCGGGGGATGGGCAGCAGCTGCACGATCGGCGTGCCCTTGGCGGCGCGGCTGCACATCGGCACCCTGTAGGCCGGCTCCGTGTACACCACGCCGCGGTCGGAGAATAGCAGCAGCGAGTCGTGGTCGTTGCAGCTGATGAACAGCCGCACCGCCTCCTCCCCCTGGGTGCGCGTGCCGGCCTTGCCACGGGTGCCGCGGCTGG
>JBIKKZ010000067.1:0-7090 GCA_044360095.1 Vulcanococcus sp.
GCGGCGGTCGTTGTCGCTGTCGGGGATGGAGCCGTCGCGGCTGAAGCTCTCCCACAGCTCGCTGCCGTCGCCGGCGGGGTTCCAGCGGCTGCAGCGCTGGATGCGCACCCCCGGCTGGGGGGCGGTGGCGATGCACCACTGGCCCTGGCCCTCGGCGATCGGCTCGGCCACCTCGCCGTTGAGCAGCACACCGCTCAGGCCCGGCTGCTCCACCCAGCGGTTGTGCTGCCCCTGGGTGCGGCCGATGGCCGGCACGTAGTTGTGCTCGGGGCTGCCGTCATCGCGGAAGTGCACCGAGGCGGAGGGGTCGGTGTTGGTGAACCAGCCGGTGCTGTTGCGCCAGCTCAGCAGCAGCGAGAGATCGAGCGGCTTGCGGCTGGGGTTGCGCAGGGTCCACACGAACACCGCCACCGGGTAGCTGGTGCGGCGGTAGTCGCCCGGCAGGATCGGGCTGAACGCCTCACAGCGCACCTCGGCGTCGAACACGCCGGTGTACTCGCTCCAGCTGAGGGGGTAGCGGGCGGCGTAGTGGCCGGTGCTGCGCTCCGGGGTGCTGGCGGGGTACCAGCTCCAGGCGCCCAGCGGTTCACCGGCGTCGGGCCGGGAGGCATCCACCGGCGGCTTCACCGCCAGGGCATGGGAGCGCTGGCGCTGGCCGTTGGATTCGAACAGGGCGAACTGGCAGTCGGGCAGGGCGCCGAACCAGTGCTCACCGCCATCGAGGTGCCAGAGGTTGAAGCTGCCATCGGGGGCGCGGCCGATGCAGCCGGCCCCGAAGCCCCCCAGGGGCATGCCGTGGTTGGGGCCGTCGTCGAGGTTGCTGGCGTAGCGCACCGTGTAGGGGCTGTCCCATCCCAGGCCAAAGGGGCGCGACCAGCTGGCGGCCGGCGCCGGTGGGGCGGATCGGGGCGTGCGCCGCAGCAGGGATTTGAGGGCGGTGAGGCCGAAGCGCGCCATGGGGCAGCCAACAGTGGGGCCAGCTTGTCAGAGCTGATCGGAACTGTGGTGCTCCCGGGCCTCCTGGTCCACCAGGGCATCGAGGGTTGCGGCGGAGCGCACCAGGGCCTGGTAGCGCTGCACCACCCGCCGGTTGCGTTCCAGCCAGCTGGCGGGGTTGCCCTGGGCGGCGGCGCTGCTGCCGCTGCCATCCT
Source organism: Vulcanococcus sp. (assembly GCA_044360095.1). GTDB lineage: Bacteria > Cyanobacteriota > Cyanobacteriia > PCC-6307 > Cyanobiaceae > Vulcanococcus. The sequence goes on from JBIKKZ010000067.1 coordinate 1,152, forward strand.
CATCCAGCAGCTCCAGCTCCCGCTGGCTCACCAGCGCCAGCACCAGCTCATGCAGGCGCTGGCGGCGGCTCTTCTCTTGCTCAGGCATGGCTGGGTTGTGGTGGTGGACCGGCCTCAAAGCGATCCAGCAGCACCTGCACCGGAATCATCGTCTTGAAGCGGCAGGCGCTGGTTTCGCTGCAGTCGAGCGTGCCGTGCTCCCAGAACTTGTTGCTGCCCATGCCGCCGCCGCACAGGCCGAAGTAGTCGCAACTGCCCTGGCAGCGCTCCATGCCCGACACCACATCGCGCCAAAGCTGGGCAAAGCGATCGGAGCGCGCGGCCTGCTCGAAGCTTGTGCTGCGTAGGTTGCCAAGGTTGAAGCTGCCGTAGCGATCCGAGCTCACCGACAGCAGCTCCGGATCGAAGGTGGAGAAATTGCCCTCCCAGTCGACGCTGAGGATGCAGAAGGGGCGATTGAGTTCGTTCTGGTTGAGGCGCTGCTCGCGCTGGATCAGTCCGATCACCTGCTCGAATTCCCGCAGCCGCAGCGGGTGACCATCGGCCTCGCTGAGCCGCCAGAACTGCTCCAGGAAGGCTCGGTACTGCCCTTCCCGCTCGCGGCCCTGCATCGAGCTGCTGGTGTGCACACCCTCCTGCTCTTCCACGTTGAAACCCACGGCGCTGATGCCGTTGTCGCGGAAGAAGCGATACATCGCCTCGGGTTGCTCCATCGCCGTTGCGGTCACCACTGCGATCACGTGGAACGGCACGCCGTGGCGGCGCAGGGCTTCGATGCCGCCCATGGCCAGGGCGTGGGAGCCGTTGCCGTTGCGGAAGCGGCGGTGGGCATCGTGGATGGCCTCAGGACCATCAAGGCTCACGCCCACCAGGATGCGGTTGCGGCGGAAGCATGCGCACCATGCGTCGTTGATCAGCGTGCCATTGGTCTGGATGTGTTGCTCGATCACCACCCCATCGGCACCGTGCTCGACCAGGCAGCGCTCGATGATCGCCGTGGCTTCGTCGTAGTAGCTGCAGGGCAGGGTGAGTGGCTCACCCGCATGCCACACCAGCGAGATCCGTGGCCCGCAGAAGGGGCTCTCGAGAATGCGTTGCACAAGTAGCGGCAACAACGCCAGATCGAAGATCCGGCGCCGTTGTCGGTCGGGCAGGTAGCAGTAGTCGCAGTCGAGGTTGCAGAGGGAGGTGGATTGCACCACCACCAGCCCGATCGGCCCGAATCGGTTCAGGTCGAGGGCGCTGTTCACCAGTTCACGAAACCACCGGTGGCGCCGTTGGCCCAGCCGGCGCCATAGGGGATGCCGCCGCCGTTGCCCCAGCCACCGCCATTGCCCCATCCACCGCCATTGCCCCAGCCGCCGTTACCCCAGCCGCCGCCGTTGCCCCAATCGCGGCGCCAGCCCCCGTTGCCCCAGCCGCGGCCGCCACCGTTGGCCCACCAGCTGATGGCTGTTTCAGCCTCGAAGTTCAGCTTGTCGGCATGCAGCAGCGGTTGCCAGCTGCCCTCGCGCAGGGCCTGGATCCGGCCCTCCAGGGGATTGCTCGGATCGGGGCTGCGGTAGACGCCGGCCTGGGCGGTGTTGGTGAATACGGAGGCCGCGGCAATGGCGGTTAGCAGATGCAACAGCGAGCGGGGAGCCATGGCGGTGAGGGGCAGATGGACGAATGGGTCAGATCGGTTCAGGGAGCGGACACCAGGGCGGCACTCAGCAGCACATTGGTGAAGTAGGCCTGGATCGCCTCCTGGCTGAGGTTGAGGCTGCTACCGGGGCCGATCCAGCGGTTGATGCGGGTGAGGGCCCCGGCATCGCTGTTGATGTAGGCCTGCATCAGCCGGGCGATCGCCAGATTGCTGAGGTTGAGGATCCCGGAGTTGTTCTCGGGAATGATGCAGGCCACGGAGGAGCGGTTGTAGGGCACCTGCGGCGCCAGGTTGTTGCTGGCGGCGGAGCTGCGGTTGGCCATCAGCCATAGGCTGTCACCGCCCAAAAACTTGATCTGGCCGCTGCTCAGGGCGGTGAGGGCCGCCTGGGGGTTCTCAAACGGCACCAGGGTGGCCTTCGGCACGGCCGCCGCCAGGGTGCTGGCGGCCAAGGAGTTCTTCACCACGCCGATCCGCTGGCCGACCAGGGCGCTGGGGGTACCGTCATTTCCGGGGGGCGTGAGCAGCCGTACACCGGTGAGGGCGAATGGCAGGGTGTAGTCGACCACCATCGCCGGCCCCCAGCTGTAGCTGACGCCGCAGGCGATGTCGGCGCTGCCAGTCACGATGCTGTCAAGGCCCTGCTCCACCGACTGGGCCGGCACTGGGGTGACGGTGACAGGCTTGTTCAGCGCCTTGCTGAGCTCCTTCTGCACCTCGGCCACAAACTCCATGGCCAGGCCGCCATAGCCGTTGCCCTGGGCGGTGGTGTAGGGCAGGTCGTCGTTCATCACCAGCACCTTGAGCTGGCCGGTGCGCCCCACCCGTTGCACCACCGATTCAGCCTGGGCGGCCTGCGGAATCCCCAGGCTGAGGCTGAGCATGGCGCCCAGCAGGGCTGTGAGACGTGTGCGCATCGAAGGCCAGTCCGCAGACGATCCCTGGAAGTTAGGAACGAACGGCCGATTTGGTTGCCGCTTGTTGCAACCAGAATGGCCCCATGATTGAGGTGATCGGCACCGACGCCGGCGCACCGGCCTCCCTGCCGGATGCCCAGCGGGAGCGCTTGCTGCAGGCCAGCCTGGTGGCGGCGCCCAGGCGCCTGCATGGCCCGCTGCTGGAGCTGTTCGGCGCCGCCCTGCCGCCGCTGCTGGCCACCGATGCCCTCGAAGCCTGCCTGGAGCGGCTGCAGCAGTGCACACCTCAGCAGGAGGTGGTTGTGCTGGCCAGCGGCGATCCGCTGTGGTTTGGCATCGGCCGCCAGCTGCTGCAGCGGCTCGACCCCACCCTGCTGTGCTTCCACCCGGCCCCGAGCTCCCTGCAGCTGGCCTTTGCCCGCATTGCCCGCCCATGGCAGGACGCCGCCTGGATCAGCCTGCATGGCCGCGACCCCGAGGCCCTGGCGCTGCGGTTGCAGCAGCGCCCACCCGCCCTGGCGGTGCTCACCGATCCGGGCCAGGGCGGTGCCGATAGCGTGCGCCGGCTGCTGGCGGCCTCCGGTCTGGAGGCCTGCTACGCGCTGTGGTTGTGCGAGCGGCTGGGGCACCCCCAGGAGCGGGTGCAGCGCCTGGGGCCCGCCGATCCCCTGCCCGCGGACCTGGATCCGTTGAACCTGGTGCTGTTGGTGGCGGAGCCGCCGCCGTCCCCCGCCGCTGAGGCACTGCCGTTGTTTGGCCTGCCCGATGGGGTGTTCCTGCAGCACGCCGATCGCCCGGGTCTGATGACCAAGCGTGAGGTGCGCATCCAGCTGCTGGCGGACCTCGACCTGCCCGCCACCGGCGTGCTCTGGGATGTGGGGGCCGGGGTGGGGTCCGTGGGGCTCGAAGCCCTGCGGCTGCGGCCCCAGCTCCAGCTCTGGGCCCTGGAGCAGCGGGGGGGCTCGGCGGAGCTGATCCGCGCCAATGCGCAGCGCTTGGGGGTGCAGCCCGCCGGGGTGGTGGAGGGGCGTGCTCCGGAGGCTCTGGCAGAGCTGCCCGATCCGGATCGGGTGCTGCTGGGGGGCGGTGGCCGCGACCGCCTGGCGCTGGTTCAGGCGGTGGTGGCGCGGCTGCGTCCCGGCGGGGTGCTGGTGGTGCCCCTGGCCACTGTGGAGGCCCTGGCGGAGCTGCGGCCGGCCCTTGAGCAGGCGGGGCTGCGGGTGAGCGTCAGCCAGCATCAGGCCTGGCGGGGCGCCCCCCTGGCGGATGGCACGCGGCTGACGCCGCTCAATCCCGTGTTGGTGTTGCGGGGGCAGCGGCCAGGGGCCTGATCACCGCGGCACTGCCGATCCGCAGCCCCAGCCGTCGGGCCTCACCGGCCGCCAGTTCCACCACCCCATCGGCCGGTTCGTCGGGGCCGTAGTTGCGGCAGGGCAGCCGTGGGCACGGGGTGGTGTTGGCCTCGATGGCGATCACCCGGCCGTCCCGCAGGAAGAGCATGTCGAGCGGGGAGGGCGTCTGGTGCATCCAAAACTTGAGCACCATCGGTTGGTCGTAGGGAAACCACATGCCGCGCAGCGGCGGCAGCGGCGGCCGCCCCATCAGGCCGCGGCTCTGCTGCTGCGGCGTGCGCGCCACCTCCAGCTGGATGCAGGGCGGCGCTGTGGGGGCCGCCAAGCACCACTGGGCCTCGATCGGCAGCTGCTGGGGCGGGATGGCGGGGGTGGCCATGGGATCAGCCCAGTTGCGGCGGGCCATCGCTGAGGCAGTAGCCCTGGCCGCGCACGGTGTGGATCAGCCGCTTCTCCCCTTCCTGCTCCAGTTTCTGGCGCAGGTAGCGCACGTACACCTCGATCACGTTGCTGGCGGCGCCCTGCTGGTCGTGCCACACCTGCCGCAGGATCTGTTCGCGGCTGAGCACCTGGCCGCGGTGCTCGATCAGCAGCAGCAGCAGGGCGTATTCGCGGGCGGTGAGCGCCACCTGGCGCTGGCCGCGGCGCACCTCATGGCGGCTGGGCACCACGCTGAGGTCCGCCAGGCTGAGGCGATCGGCGGGGGGCTGGCCCTTGGCCAGCAGCCGGCGGTGCAGGCGCAGGCGGCTGAGCAGGTCGCTGGGGCCGGCGGTGGAGAGCCAGAAGTCGTCGGCGCCGCTGCGCAGCAGCTCCGAGCGGGCGCTGACGCTGTCGCGGCCGATGTCCAGCAGCAGCGGGGTGGGCCCCAGTTGGGCGCGCAGCTGCGGGATGCGGCCCAGCCACTCGGCCCCCAGCAGCGCCAGGTCGCAGGGGGTGCCTGCGGGCTGCTCCCCCACCAGGCAGCGGTAGCCGGAGGCCTCCAGCCGCGGGGCCAGGGCTTCCGCCTCCGCGCCGAGCAGCAGCAGCACCCCGTCGCTCATGGTCCGCCGCCGTTGCCGGGTTTGGCCACGTGGGGCAAGCCCCAGCCCAGCTTGTTGCGCAGCACCTGGAAAAACTCGTGGTCCGCCAGCCGCACGAAGCGCACCGGATGCTCGCTGCGGCGGATCAACACCCGGTCCTCCGGCCACACGTAGCAACCGGCGCTGCCGTCCACCACCATCATCAGCCGCTCCGGAGTGGCCGGAAACACGGTCACCGGTTCCTGGTCGCTGAACACCAGCGCCCGTGACGCCAGGGAATGGGGGGCGATCGGGGTGAGCTGCAACACCGGGCAGTCGGGCGTGATCACCGGGCCGCCGGCGCTCAGGGCGTAGGCGGTGGAGCCGGTGGGGGTGGAGAGGATCACCCCATCGGCGGCGATGTCCACCGGGGCATGGCGCCCCACGGCGATTTCGAAATGGCACATCGAGGTGAGCGGCTCGCGGTGCAGGGCCATTTCGTTGAGGCAGAGCACCTCCCAGCGGCGCTGTTCACCGCGCATCACGCTCACCACCAGGGTGGTGCGCTCCTCCACGGTCCACTCGCCGCTGATCACCTGATCGAGCGCCTGCTCCAGGGCCGGCAAGTAGGTCTCCGCCAGGAAGCCCAGGTGGCCGGTGTTGATGGTGAGGATCGGCACGTCGATCGGTGCCGTCTGCCGCGCCGCCGAGAGCACGGTGCCGTCGCCCCCCAGCACCAGGGCCATGGTCATGCCGGCTTGGAAGTTGGCCGGCACGCAGGCCGCATGGCCGAGGGTGCGCAGGTGCTGGTCGGGGTTGGCGAAGCCCACCATGCCGCCGGAGCTGCTGGCGCGCACCACCTCATAGCCCGCCCCCCGCAGGCGGGCCTCAATGGCATCGGCGGTGGCCAGGGCCAGGTCCTTGCCGTCGTTAACGATCAGTCCGACGCAGGACACCGATCGCAGGCTGGGGGCAAGGCGAGTTTATGGGGGGCGCCCGGGGCTGGCGGAAGCTTCCCCGATTGGCG
>JBIKKZ010000068.1:0-7025 GCA_044360095.1 Vulcanococcus sp.
CGGCCGCGACCTGTGGTTCATCGGCGGGGTGCCCCAGCTGGTGACCGGCCTGTGGCTGGGCTACGACAACAACAAGGAAACCAAGAGCACCAGCGCCGTGGCGGTGGTGGCCTGGGCCGACTACATGGCCCCGATCCTCAAGGATCTGCCGGTGCGCCAGTTCCCGCCCAAGCCGGTGCTGGCGGGCAAATTCGATCCGCTCAAGGCCCTCAAGCCCAAACCCAAAGCGGACACCACGGCCCCCGTCACCGGCTGGCAGCCCAGCCCCACCACCGAGCAGCCCGGCGCCGCCCCGGCGGGCCCGCCCCCAGGGGTGGTGCCGGAGGGCACCCCCAGCACCCCGGCAGCGGCTCCAACGGCGTCACCGGCAGCCCCCGCGGGGGCGCCAGGCCCCAGTGCACCGCCGCCGCTGACGGCACCACCGGCCCCCATCGGGCCACCGCCCTTGCCCTGAGGCCCCAACCCCCTGGTCTCAATCCCGTGAGCGCTCGAGCACCGCGGCGAAGAAGCCATCGCCGCCGCCATCGAGATCGCCGGGCCAGCTTTGCCAGCGGCCCTGAAGCGTGGCATCGCGCCGTTCAGCGCAGAACGCCTCCACCAACTCGCCGTTCTCACGGGGATGCACCGTGCAGGTGGCATACACCAGCCGGCCTCCAGGCTTGAGCAGCGGCCAGAGGCCATCCAGGAGCTGACGTTGCAGCACCACCAGCCCGTCAATCGCGGCCGGGTCGAGCCGCCAGCGGGCATCGGCATGGCGGGCCAGGGTGCCAAGGCCGGAGCAGGGGGCGTCCAGCAAGATCCGGTCGAACTGGCCCAGCAGCTCCGGCTGGCGCGCTGCGAGGGTGGCGGCATCGCCACAGGTGGTGCGTATGCAGTGCAGGCCCAGCCGTTCGGCGTTGCGATCCACCCGCCGCAGGCGGGCTTCAGCAAGATCCAGCGCCAACACCTCCCCTTGGTCGTCGATCAGCTCCGCCAGGTGGGTGCTCTTGCCGCCGGGGGCGGCGCATGCATCCAGGATGCGCTCTCCCGGCTGGGGGTCAAGCAGCGGCGCGATGCGCTGGGCGGTGCGGTCCTGCACGCACCACTGGCCCTGGTCGTAGCCGGGCAGCTGGCGCAGGTCGCCGCTGCGGCCCTGCAGTGTGAGGGCGGAGGGCACGCCCGCCACGGGCACCGCCTGCACCCCCGCTGCCATCAGGGCCTGCTGCAGGGCTTCGGGGGTGGTGCGCAACCGGTTGACCCGCAGATCGATCGCCGGCGGGGTGTTGCACGCCACCCCAAAGGCATCCGCCCCCTGGGGCGGCAACCATTGCAACAGGTCGCGGGCCAGCCAATCGGGCAGGGAGTGGCGCAGGCCCAACCGCTCGGCCGCGTCCACGCCGGGGCCATCGAGCCGCGTCAGGGGCTGGCCCGTGTCCTTGCAGCGCAGAAACGCCCGCAACAGGCCATTGGCCACCGGCGCCAAGCGCCCCAGGCCGCCGCGCTTGGCCAGCTCCACGGTGGTGCTCACCGCCGCCGAGGCGGGGATGCGCCCGCTGTGCAGCAGCTGATAAAGGCCCAGGTGCAGCAGCCAGCGAAGCTTGGGGGGCTGGCGCTCGGCGGGAACTTTGCCCAGCTGATCGAGCCAGGCATCAAGGCAGCGGCGCTGGCGGATGGCCCCATAGGCCAACTCGGTGGCCAACGCACGGTCCTGCGGCGACAGGTTGACCCGCCCCAACTCCCGCTCCAGCGCCCCATCGGCATAGGCCCCCGCCGCCACCGCCTGCAGCACCTGCCAGGCACACCGCCGCGCCGCCAGGCCGCGCTGCTCCGCCCCAACGGCGGGGGCGTCAGCGCTGGCCGGGGAGGACTGCAAGCCGATCTGCCGCGGGGGATGCCCCACCTCTAGCGCCGGGGGGAACGCTCTGATCCAGCCCTGCTGATCGCAATGCCCGTTGTCTGTCGGTTCCTGGGGATCACGATCGCGATGCACTACCGAGACCATCACCCCGCGCACTTCCACGCCCGGTACGGGGAGCATGAAGCCCTTGTGGCGATCGCCTCGGGGGCCGTATGGGGCTCGCTACCGCCGCGGGTGTTGCTGTTGGTTCAGGAGTGGAGAGTGCTGCGGCTGCGGGAGTTGCAAGCAGACTGGGAGCGATGTGAACGCTGCGAAACCCTCGAACCGATCGCGCCGCTGGAGTGAGTGATGCCACTGCAACTGACAGCCCTGCACTTGCTGGAGGGCACCCAAATCCAGGTGATGTTCAACGACGGCCGCTGCGCAGCCGTGGATCTGGCGCCATTGTTGAACGGACCGGTGTTTCGCGAGCTCCAGCATCCCGATGCCTTCCGCGGCTGCCGTCTGGATCCGGATCTGGGCACGGTGGTTTGGCCCAATGGCGCTGATTTAGCCCCCGAAGCGATCTACTTCCAGGCCTTCCGCGACGACCCATCGCTGACTCAGCTGTTTGAGCGCTGGGGCTATCTGCCGGCAGGGAGCACCTCCGCCACCCAGCGGTGAGCCCGCAGGGGTAGCCGCCCTTTCGCATCCACGGGGATGCCCTCGGCCAGCAGCAGCTCCCGCTGCATCCAATCGGAGCCCTCACGGCTGGGGCCCATGGTGATGCGCCCCTGGGCATTCACCACCCGATGCCAGGGCACCGCACTGGGCAGGGGCAGGCGCCGCAGGGCCCAGCCCACCTGGCGGGCACAGCCATAGGCACCGATCAGCTCCGCGATCTGGCCATAGGTGGCCAATTGGCCCGCGGGGATGCGGGCAACCACGGCATACACCTGCTGGTCAAAGCCGGATGCCACCGCACGCCACCGCCAATCCGGCGGCAACGCTATCGAGACCGGCCATCCGAGACGATGGAGCCAGGACCGCCCGCAAGGATGCCACTGCTCCCCCGACGCTTTGAGCGGCTCCAGGCCGTGCTCAACCGCCGCATGGGGGATCTCACGGTGGTGCTGGAGGCGGTGGACAAGCCCCACAACCTTTCCGCCATCCTGCGCACCTGCGATGCGGTGGGGGTGCTGGAGGCCCACGTGGTGAGCCTGCCGGGGCGGCCCCGCACCTTCAACAACACCGCCAAGGGCAGCCAGAAGTGGGTGCCGCTGCATCCCCACCCCAGCATCGAGGGCTGCCTGCAGGGCCTTAAAGACCAGGGCTTCCGGATCTTTGGCACCCACCTGAGCGTGGATGCCCGCGACTACCGCGATTGCGACTTCACCGGCCCCAGCTGCTTTCTGATGGGGGCGGAGAAATGGGGCATGAGCGCCGAAGCGCTGGCCATGGTGGATCAACCGCTGTTCATCCCGATGACGGGCATGGTGCAAAGCCTCAACGTGAGCGTGGCCGCCGCCACGCTGCTGTTTGAGGCCCTGCGCCAACGGGAGCGGGCCGGCCTGGTGCCCACCAACGGCGAAGGCATCCCCGGCGGCCCCGAGGCCCATGGGCGGTTGCTGTTCGAGTGGGCCTACCCACAGGTGGCCGACTGGTGCCGCCGCCAGGGGCGCCCCTACCCGGCACTCACGGCCGAGGGGGAAATCGCCGAGCAGCTGCCCCGCACCCTGAAGCTGCGGTATTGAGCCGAACCGCCTCAGTGGTTAGGGGAGCTGGTCTCGGCATGCCTGCAATGCAAGCCTCAACGGGGGCAACTCTCGTGTGGCGATCACCCAGAGCGTGCTGAGGCTGACTCCGAAATACTCATGGATCAGGCGATTGCGCAGGCCCACCAGCCCCCGCCAGTCCACAGCGGGAACGGTTGACTGAATGGCAGCCGGCAACGCGTTAGCGGCTTCTCCCAACACCTCGAGGTTGCGAACCACGGCGTCAACCGTGCGCGAGTCGGCCTGAAATGTCGCTTCGTCGTAGCCAGCCAGATAAGCCTCGATCTTGCCGATGGCTTCCAGCATGTCCTCGATCAGCAGCGACCAATCACGCCGTGACATCAACCACATCCGCCAAGATCTGTTGACGGCGGTTGGCCTTGATGGCATCAGGCGTCACCAGGTCCACCTTCACCTGAAGCAACTCTTCAAGCCGGTCGGCCAGGTGCACAAACTTCAAGCCAACGGGCTCAGCAAACTCCACGAGGAGATCGAGATCGCTGGCTTCGGACTGTTCCCCTCGGGCATAGGAACCAAACACCCCCAACCTCGACACCTGATAGCCAGCACGAAGCTCCTCCCAATGGGAGTGAATGATCTGCTGAAGCTCAGCCAGGTTCTGCATGGGCCAATGGTAGTGAGGCCTCAACGCTCCGAACGGCCGCTCTGGCCGCTGCCACTCAGCCAACTCTCGAGGCCTTCCCCCAGAAACGAGAGCCCCAGCACCAGCACAAACATCGCCACGCCGGGGTAGAGGGCGGTCCACCAGATGCCGGTGGGCAGGGCGCTGAGGGCCTGCTGCAGATCACTGCCCCACTCGGGCACCGTTTCGGGCAGCCCTAGCCCCAGGAATCCCAATCCTCCCAATACCAACACCGCATCGGCGGCGTTGAGGGTGAGCAGCACGGGCACGGAGGTGATCACGTTGCGAAACAGATAGCGCCGCAGGATCCACACCGGCCCCGCCCCAAGCGAGCGGGCCGCCTCCACAAACAGCTCGGCCTTCACCTGGGCGGTTTGGTTGCGCACCACGCGGAAGTACTGCGGCACATAGACAACACACAGGGCCGCGGCGGCATTGGGCAGCCCCTTCCCCAACAGAAACGCCAACACCACCGACAGCAACAACACCGGCAGGGTGTAGAGCGTGTCCATCAGCAACACCAACAGCCGATCCAGCCAGCCCCCCAGGTAGCCGCTGAGCATGCCCAGGGGAACGCCGATCACCAGGGCCGACACCAAGGCGAGCACCACCACCTGCAGCGCCACACCACTGCCGGCCAGGGTGCGGCTGCACACGTCGCGCCCCAAACGGTCCGTACCGCACCAGTGCTGCCAAGAGGGGGCCGCGTAGATGGGGTTGTCGAGGCCGGCGTTGACATCCGGCAGCAGCCCCAGATGGGTGAACAGCGGCGTGAGCAGCGCCATCAGGGCGTACACCAGCACGATCACCACACCCCAGCGCGCCATGCGGCCGGCGAGGGTGCGGGATCTTCCCCCCCACAAACGGGAGACGACTGTCGAGCTGGCTGGGGTAGGGGCCATCGCGCCTCAGGTTGACAGGAATTGGCTCAGGCGCCAAACCCAACGTTCGCTCGCAGGGGAACGCTTGAGGGGTTCTCTGTTGTCAAGCTCCATGGCCATGTCCACCCTTCGAGCACCGTCGGATTCCGCCGGTTTCAGCTTGGTGGAGCTGATGATCGCCGTGGCGATTGTCGGCATTCTCACCGCCATCGCGCTACCCAACCTCGCCCGCCAAACCGACAAGGCCAAAGCCAGCGAAGCCAAGATCCTGGCCAGCGCGGCGGCCAAAGAGGCGCAGATCGCCTGGTCGGAAAACGGACGCGAGGGCCTGAATCAGTGGATGAATGAACAGTGCCCCGCGGCAACCCGTCAGTTCGGCTTCGCCTGCAGCATCGCCAGCGACACCGATGCACGGATCACCGCCACCGGCAGCAGCAGCTCCGGTGGGCTGGCGGGCCAAACCATCACCGCCAAAGTCAATCCCTCCCAGGGGGGTGAGGTGCTGTTCTGCGGGAGCGCACCAGGGATGGGCAGCTGCTGATTGGCGCGGTGCCATCGGGGGGCTTCAAGGTCCCCCCACCAATGTGCTGGAAACAATGCGCTGCGGTTGGAGGCCCGGCCCAGCCGCAAAATCCTGCACCAACCGCAACGCCAACAGCCGCGCCTCAGGGCTGAGGCAAGCGGCCAAGCCCAGGCGGGTGGTCCCCCCCAGTTCAATGGGCGGGGCGTCATTCGGGGGTAGCAGCTCTCCGCAGCGGAGCCATGGGGCTGGAGCTGCGGCCAACCCATCGATCACCACCCGGTTCTGCGGTGGGCCAGCGGCGCTGAGCTGGCCGTTGAGGCCGTAGGCAGGGCCGCAGCGCATCAGCACCTGGCCGCGCCAGATGGCGCTGGGGGCGGCACCCACCGAGTAGGTGATCGCCCCGGCGGCGCTGCTCAGGTGCAGCACGGGCTGGCGGCCGGCCAGGCCACAGCCGTGGGCCTCCAGCTGCGGGGTGTCGCTCACCGCCGTGGCCAGGGCCACCTCCGCCTTCACCAACGCCAAGGCACGGCGCTGCACCGCCCGCTCCCGCAGCAGCCGCGCCAGGCGCTGGCCGCTCTGGCCCCCATCAATCAGCCCCTGCAGCATCAGGCCGCTGAGCACCACCCCCAGAGCAAAGGCCAGCAGCAGCTCCATCAGGGAGAACCCCGCCGCGGCGTCAGAGCTGGGGATCGGCTTCACAACCTTTCCCCCGCTCGCGCCCCAGCCGGGTGATCCCCAGCGGCAAGGCCATCACCAGACAACGGCGCAGGTCTGTGCCCGCCGTGCGCAACACCACGGTGCCGGCGTCGAGCACCAGCCCGTTGCTTGTTTAGCCTTTACAAAGTGCTTTAAGCTCAGGCTCCACGGTCGTTCTGGGCGATTCGCGACATGACCACCGACTCGGCGCAGAGGTCAAAATCGGCAGCGGCAGTGACGCCCACCAAGCTGGTCGCGATCTCCTACGCCAGGGTTTCCACAGGCACGCAGGCCAGCGATGACGCCAGCGGGCTTGAGCGGCAGGAGCTGGCCATTGCGGGGTGGCTGCGAGCGCATCCCGAGTACGAACTGGACCGGGAGATCAAACACGTCGGCAGCGGCGCCAAAGCCGGCCGCTTTGAGTGGTTCATCGACGAGCTGCAACGGGGGCGGCTGCCACGGGGTACCTGTCTCGTCGTCGAGAAGATCAGCAGGTTCAGCAGGGAGCCGGTCACCAAAGTGCTGGAGACCCTGATTGCGCTTTTCAATGCAGGTGGCGCAATCGCTGCCTGCGAATTGGGCGGCGAAGTGCTGACTGATTTCGATGGTCAGAACGGCGCCGTCTTCATCCTGGTAGGAGCCATACAACGCGCTCGAGGCGAGTGGGAAGAACGTCGCGACCGCGCGCTTG
>JBIKKZ010000069.1:0-7022 GCA_044360095.1 Vulcanococcus sp.
GAACACGTGCAGGATCAGCATCAGCACCATCATCGAGGCGCTCCAGCGGTGCACGGAGCGGATCAGCCAGCCGAAGCTGACGTCGGTCATCAGGTACTGCACCGAGGCGTAGGCCTCAGCCACCGTGGGCTTGTAATAGAAGGTCATCGCGAAGCCGGTCGCGAACTGGATCAGGAAGCAGACCAGCGTGATGCCGCCCAGGCAATAGAAGATGTTGACGTGGGGCGGCACGTACTTGGAGGCCACGTCGTCCACGATTTCCTGGATGTCCAGGCGCTCGTTGAACCAGTCGTAAACGGGCGAGGACTTTCCGCCGGCGGCGGGGGAGGAATTCGCCATGCAGCGAGGGGGTTTGGTTGGCAGAGTCTACCGATCACCACCCGCCGCCCGTGGCCGCCGCACAGCCTGTGACAGTCGCGCACCGGGGAAGGCATCAAGGGCTTGCGCGGTGGCTGAGAATCCTTGCGGCCGCAGGGTTGTGCAGCCTCCTGCTGGGGATTGGCCCCGGCGCGGCCGTGGCCCTGAACGACGGCCAGCAGCTGGTGGTGGAGAGCTGGCGGCTCGTGAACCAGAGCTACGTGGATCCCGACCGCTTCGAGGCGATCCGCTGGAAGCAGCTGCGGCAGAAGGCCCTGGAGCGTCCGATCAGCAGCAGCGAGGACGCCTACGGCGCCATCGAATGGATGCTGGCCCCGATCGGCGACCCCTACACCCGGCTGCTGCGGCCCTCCGACTACACCGCCCTCAAGGCCAGCACCGAAGGCAGCGTCAGTGGTGTGGGCCTGCAGCTGGGCATCCGCCGCGATGACACGGCGATCGTGGTGATTGCGCCCCTGGAGGGGTCGCCGGCGGCGGAGGCGGGCATCACGAGCGGCGCGCAGTTGCTGCGGGTGGATGGCCTCAGCACCGACAGCCTGGGGCTGGAGGCCACCGCCGCCCGCCTGCGCGGGGCCGAGGGGTCGGAGGTGCTGCTGGAGCTGAAGGGTCCCCAGGGGGGCGCCCGGGAAGCGGTGCTCAAACGCCGCCGGGTGGATTTGCAACCGGTGCGCAGCCGCACCCTGGAGCAGGGGGGGCATCGCCTGGGCTACCTGCGCATCACCCAATTCGCCGAGCCGGTGCCCCAGCTGGTGGCCCGCAGCCTCGAGCAGCTGCAAGGGCAGGGGATCGAAGGCCTGGTGCTGGATCTGCGCAACAACTCCGGCGGCCTGGTGAGCGCGGGGCTGGCGGTGGCGGACCAACTGCTGGATGGGGCACCGATCGTGGAAACCCGCAACCGCGAAGGCTTCAGCGATCCCCAGCAGGCGGGCCGGGGCAGCCTGTACGGCGGCCCGCTGGTGACCCTGGTGAACGGCGGCACCGCCAGTGCAAGCGAAATCCTGGCGGGGGCCCTGCAGGACGACCAGCGTTCCCCCCTGCTGGGCAGCCGCACCTTCGGCAAAGGGTTGATCCAGACGCTGATCAGCCTGGGGGGCGATGGCAGTGGCCTGGCGGTGACCGTGGCCCGCTACGTGACCCCCAGCGGCCGCGACATCCAAAATCTGGGCATCGCCCCGGACCAGCTGCTGCCGGAACCGGAGCCCCTGGATCCCGGCGGCGATGGCGACCGCTGGTTGCAGCTGGCGGCGGCGGCGCTGGTGCAGCAGCTTGAGGGGGAACAGGGGCCCAGCGCCTGATGGGATCTCGCACCTACCACGATCCGCTGCACGGGGCGATTCGGCTCGACCGCACCCTGCCGGCGGAGGCCCTGGTGATCGACCTGATCGACACCGCCCCCTTCCAGCGGTTGCGGCGCATCCGCCAGCTGGGGCCGGCCTACCTGACCTTCCATGGCGCCGAATCCAGCCGCTTCACCCATTCCCTGGGGGTGCTGCAGCTGGCGCGCCAGGCGCTTCAGGCCCTGCGGCGGCTGGCGCCCGCCCTGGGGGAGCAGGCGGGGGTGCTCTACGCGGCGGCCCTGCTGCACGATGTGGGCCACGGGCCCCTGAGCCACTCCGGCGAGGAGATGTTCGGCCTCAAGCACGAGCGCTGGTCTGGGCGGTTGATCCGCGAACACGCCGATCTGCGCGGCCCCCTGGAGGCCTATGCCCCGGGCACCGCCGATGCGGTGGCCGACCTGCTGGAGCACGGGCAGGCCCAGCACGCCGCCATCAAGGCGCTGGTGAGCAGCCAGCTCGACTGCGACCGGCTCGATTACCTGCTGCGCGACAGCTACAGCACGGGCACCAGCTACGGAAGCCTGGATCTGGAGCGGATTCTGGCCAGCTTCACCCTGGCGCCCGATGGGGGCCTGGCCATCCACCCCAAGGGCCTGATGGCGGTGGAGCACTACCTGGTGGTGCGCAACTTGATGTACCGCAGCGTGTACAACCACCGGCTCAACGTGGTGTGCAACTGGCTGCTCAGCCGTTGCATCGCCGAGGCACGCCAGTTGGGCCCGGCCCAGGTGTGGGCCGATGCGGTGATGGAGCGCTGGCTGTGGCAGCCGCAGCAGCTCGACCTGCCCACCTTCCTGGGCAACGACGACATCCGCACCGGCTACCACCTGCAGCGCTGGGGCGAGGAGGGGCCGGAAGCCCTGCAGGAGCTGAGCCGGCGCTTGCTGGAGCGGCGGCTGCTGCGGGCCACCGACGTGAGCGCCCTGGCCCCCGAACAACGGCTGGCCTGGCTGGCGCGGGCCAGCCGGCTGAGCGCCGCGTTGGGGCTGCAGCCCGAGCGCTGCTGCGGACTGCACCAGCAGCAAAACCGCGGCTACCACCCCTACAAAGGGGGGCTGCGCCTCTGGGATGGGCACCAGCTGGGGGCCCTGGAGCAACGCTCGGCCCTGGTGCGCAGCCTGATCCAACCGAGCGAAACCGCCTGGCTGATCCATCCGCGGGAGATCACCACCCCCTTGCGGCGGGAGCTGGCGCTGGAATCCGGCGACAACCCTGCGTAGGTTGCGGCCCATGCAGCCCCCCCTCCATCGCATCCGGCTGGCCCCCATGGCCGAGGCCCGCGGCTCCGCCGTGGAGGAGGTGCAGCAGCAGTTGGGCGCCGAATGTCCACCCGGCCCAGCCCTGCTCGACTGCGCCGATCGGCCCCTCACCCTGCCGGAGCTGCGGGCCATGGCGGCGGCCCTGCGGGAGAAGGGGCTGGAGCTGCAACGGGTGGAAGCCCGCGACGCCCTGAGCCTGGTGCCCGCGGCGGCCCTGGGGCTGGAGACGGCCCTGCTTGCTGGCACGCCAGCGCCCCAGGCCCAGGCCAGCCCCGGCCAGGGGGCGCTCAGCATCCACCGCGGCACCCTGCGGGCCGGCGACCACCTGCAGGTGGAGGGATCGGTGTTGGTGCTGGGGGATGTCAATCCCGGTGCCCGGGTGACGGCCGCCGGGGATGTGCGGGTGTGGGGCCGGCTGCGGGGCGTGGCCCACGCCGGCTGCCAGGGTGATGAACGCGCCCGAATCGTGGCCCTGCAGCTGCGGCCCCTGCAGCTGCGCATCGCTGGGGCGGTGGCCAGGGGGCCGGAGGATCTTCCGCCGGTGGGGTTCTGCGAAGAGGCCCTGCTGGAGAACGGCGCCATTGCGATCCGCCCGGCGGATCCCCAATGGCCGACTTAGCGGTTTACCAGCCCCAGCCCCCCGAGCAGCCCGGCCACCGCCATGAACCACAGCGGTGAGATTTTGGTGCGCAGCATCAGCAGGCACACCACGGCGGAGACGGCATAGGCGGGGGTGTCGTGGTCGGAGATGCGCAGGATCTTGAGGCCAACCGCAAACAGAATCCCGAGGGTGATCGGCCCCAGCCCCCGCTCAAAGGCAACGCGCATGGGGGAATCACGCAGGCGATTCCAACTGAGTGACGCCGCCACCATCAGCAGGGTGGAGGGCAGCAGGATCGCCACCTCCGCCATCACGCCACTGATCACCCCCCAGAGGGGGCCCTCCTTCACGGCGGCGCCCATGCCCAGCAGCCCCACAATCATCGAACTGGGGCCCGGGGCCGCCTCAGCGATGGCGTAGATGTCCGCAAATTGGCGGGAGGTCAACCAGCAGTATTGATCCACCGCCATGTGGTGGTACTCGCTGAGCAGGGTGTTGCCGCCCCCCAGGGAGAACAGTGACAGGCTCAGAAAATCCCAGATCACCGCCAGCAGGTGGCGCCAGTCGGAGAGCGACACGGCTTGACAGAGCGA
Source organism: Vulcanococcus sp. (assembly GCA_044360095.1). Lineage (GTDB taxonomy): Bacteria > Cyanobacteriota > Cyanobacteriia > PCC-6307 > Cyanobiaceae > Vulcanococcus. The sequence continues at coordinate 4,169 of JBIKKZ010000069.1, forward strand.
CGCAGCCCCCCCACTCATGGCTGCTCACCACGGGGCCAGTACCAGAGCATGGCCAGGGGGCCCGCCACCAGCACGAGGGGCACCAGGCGCACGTGCAGAACCGTCATCGCCAGGAAACTCCCCCCCGCCAGCAGCAGCGCCACCGGATCGCGGGTGTAGGCGCCAGCAATCTTGAAGCCCATGGAGAGGGCCATGCCGGCGGAGGCGGTGATCACACCCGCCAGCACCCGATCCACCCCCAGGGTGGCGTTGAGGTAGTAGTAGCCGAGGCCCAACAGCATCAACAGGCTGAAGGGCAGCAGCAGCATGCCCAGCAGGGCCACCGCGGCACCGCTCAAGCCGTGAAAGCGGCTGCCGATGTAAACGGCCATGTTGATCTGGTTGGGCCCTGGAAACAAACGCGCCACCGTCAGGCCGGTGATGAACTCCTCTTGATCCATCCAGTGGCGCTGCTCAACAACGATGCGCTCACTCCAGGCGGAGAGGCCGCCACCGAAGGAGGACAGCGCAACCTGCTGCATGCCAAGAAACAGCGCCAGATGGCTGGGCGGCTGCGGCATCACTCGTGCACGAAGTGGGGATCCGGGGTCAATTCACCCTCCTCATGGAAGGTGGGATCCAGTGGATCGGGGGCGCTGTATTTCTCCGAAGCGTCCCAATCGGCCTCGAAGGTTTCGCGGAGCCGATCCACCACCGCCGGGGCATCCACTTCGATTCCGAGCTCCCGGCGCACGTCAAAGGCGCTGCGGTCGATGTTCATCGAACCGGTGAGGGCGGAGCTGCCATCCACCAGGATCAATTTGGCGTGCAGTTTGAGGTGCTTCTGGCGCCGCACCTTCACCTCAAACAGGCTCATCAGCCGCAGGGAGCTGAAGGTGTCGTAGATGTCCCAATCGCTGATGCCGTGCTTGCCACCGCAGAGCACGCGCACCTTCACACCTCGCTCACGGGCCGCCACGATCCGCTCCAGGATCACCGCATCCACAAATTTGGGGTGCTGGATCCAGAGGGTCTTGGTGGCTTTGTCGATCACCCGGGCCATCTGCCCGCGGCTGTGGGCACTGCTCCAGACCAACCCCACATCCAACCGCGGCTCGAAAAACTGCCGGTTCCAATCGGTTTCGAATCCGGCGGTGACCTGCTCGATCACCACGGGGTCGTGGCTGATCACACCGTAATCACGGGTTTCCGTGAAGTATTTGTCCGCGAGGTTGAACGTGGAGATGAGGGCCGCATGGCCGTCGATCACCATCGACTTCTCGTGGGTCACCGGAAAGGATTCGCTGGTCCAGGCCACCTCATGGCCATGGCTCTGCAACAAGGCGAAGGCGTCGTCATTCCAGCGGTCGCCACCGGAGGTGTGGGGGTTGAGCATCACCCGCACCCGCACCCCCCGATCCCGGGCCCGGATCAACGCCTGCTCCACCGCCTCGCTCTGGAGCTTGAACTGCTTCAGCAGCAGCTGCTGCTGCGCCCCATCAATCAGCTCCACCACCGCATCACTGCCGTCATCCGGCATCACCAGCAACCGCTGATGACATGCGTCCGCGACCATGGGGAACCCAACGTGTGCACCGTTGGTCTAGCTGCGGCACACCGCATTGCCCAGTGTCTGGAACACCGTGCGGGTTGGGGAAATGGCCTTAACCTGCCTCGACTACGGACCGTGCTGTGACCACCTCGGGGAGTCGCTCCATCCTGATTTGCTCAGGCAAGGGGGGCGTGGGCAAGACCACCCTCACCGCCAACTTGGGCATCGCCCTGGCCCGCCAGGGCATGCGCACCGCCGTGCTCGATGCCGACTTCGGCCTGCGCAACCTCGACCTGCTGCTCGGCCTTGAAAACCGCATCGTCTACACCGCCCAGGAGGTGTTGGCGGAGAGCTGCCGGCTCGACCAAGCCCTGGTGAAGCACAAGCAGGAGCCCAACCTGGCGCTGCTGCCGGCGGGCAACCCGCGCATGCTCGAGTGGCTCAAGCCCGAAGACATGGAGCGCATCGTGGCGCTGCTGCGGGAGAGCTTCGACATCGTGCTGATCGACTGCCCGGCCGGCATTGAAGACGGCTTCAAAAACGCCGCCGCCGCCGCCGAGGAGGCGATCGTGATCACCACGCCGGAGGTGTCCGCCGTGCGGGACGCCGACCGGGTGATCGGACTGCTCAACACCCGGGGCATCAAGCCGATCCAGCTGGTGCTCAACCGGGTGCGGCCCAAGATGATGGCCAACCAGGAGATGCTGGCGGTCGACGACGTCACCGACATCTTGGCCCTGCCGCTGCTGGGGCTGGTGCTTGAGGACGAGCAGGTGATCGTGAGCACCAACCGCGGCGAGCCGCTCACCCTCAACGGCAGCCAATCGCCGGCGGCCCAGGCCTACAGCAACATTGCCCGCCGCATCTGCGGCGAAGAGGTGCCGTTGATCGATCCAGCCAAGGTGCGGCGCGGCCTGCGGGCCAAGCTCGGCCAGCTGATGCAAACCAAGATCTTTTAAGCCGATGACCCTGCGCGATTTCGTCAACAAACTGCTCGGTCGTCAGCCCGCCAGCGCCACCACCGCCCGTGAGCGGCTGCAACTGGTGCTGGCCCACGACCGCAGCGACCTCAACCCGGAACTGCTGGAGCAAATGCGGCGGGAAATTTTGGAGGTGGTGAGCCGCTACGTGGAGATCGACCTCGAAGAGGGCGACGTGAGCCTGGAAACCGAAGACCGGGTGACGGCCCTCGTGGCCAATCTGCCGATCAAACGGGCGAAGTCGATCGCCAAGCCGGAGCGCGACACCGCCAACCCGGAGGCGGCAGCCGATCCCGTGTGGAGCGCCAGCCAGGCCTGAGGGGAACCCTGGGGGCAGCGCCAC
>JBIKKZ010000002.1:0-21364 GCA_044360095.1 Vulcanococcus sp.
CAGCCCCAACCCCAGGGCGATGCGATCGGCGATCACCAGGCTGCAGACCACCAGGGCCACCAGGGCCACCAGAGGACGGCGCTGGGGCATGGCGGCTGAAGGGCTCAAGGCAGCAGGGGGAAGCGCTGGGCGATGCCATCGCCGGTGAACTGGGCCACCCATCCTTCGGGGTTGTCGAAGAAACGGATGGCGCAGAAGAGGGGGGCGCTGCCCATGTCGAACCAATGCTGGGTGCCGGCGGGAACGCTGATCCAGTCGTTGGCTTCGCAGAGCACCTGCAACACGTCATCGCCGATGTGCAGGCAGAACAGGCCCTGACCCTCCACGAAGAAGCGCACCTCGTCTTCGCTGTGGGTGTGCTCCGCCAGAAATTTCTGGCGCAGGGCCTGGCGGTCGGGGTGGTCCGGCGTGATGCGGATCGCATCCACCGTGGGATACCGGCCCAGGGCCTGCACCCGGGCGATCTCCGGGGCGTAGGCCGCCAGGATCTGCTCTGTGGTGGCCTCCGCCGGCAGCGCGGCCCGGGCCGGCCAGCGTTCAAAGCCGATGCCCCGTTGGGCCAGTTCGGCGGCGATCAGGGGTGCGTCATTGCTGGCGAAGCTGGGCACGGGATGGCCCGTGGCTTCTGCGGCAAAGATCTGCAGATGACTCATGGGGCCGGTTCTGCGGAACCTGGCCAGCCTAGAAAGTGTTGAGATCCGCCCCCTGCGTGTGCCGGCTGCCCCTGCCCCACCGGCCCCCGGACTCACCCTGGTGGGGGTGGGCCCGGGCGATCCCGAGTTGATCACCGTGGCGGCGTTGCGGGCGATCGAGGCGGCGGCGGTGGTGGCCTATCCGGTGGCCAGTGCCGAGGCGCAGGGCATGGCAGCCCGCATTGCCGAGCCCTGGATCGCCGCCCATCAGCGCCGGTTGCCGTTGCTCTTCCCGATGGTGGTGGAGGCCGAGCCGCGCCAGCTGGCCTGGCACGCCGCCGCCGATGCGCTGGCGGCGGCGGTGGCCGCCGGCCAGGCGGTGGTGCTGCTGTGTGAGGGCGACAGCTCCCTCTATGCCAGCTGTTCCTACGTGCTGTTGGCCCTGGGTCAGCGCCACCCCACCTGCCCGTTGCGGGTGATTCCCGGCATCACGGCGGTGGCGGCGGCGGCGGCGGCGGCCTCCAGCCAGGGGCTGCCCTGGCCCTTGGCGTTGCAACAGGAGGCGTTGTTGATCCGCCCCACGCCCGACACGCCGCCGCAGCTGGAGCAGTTGCTGGATCAGGCGGCTGCCGATGCCACGGTGCTGGCGTTGCTCAAGCTGGGGCGCCGCTGGGCCTGGGTGCGCGCCTGTCTGGAGGCCCGGAACCTGCTGGATCAGGCCCTGTTCGCCCAGCGGGTGGGTTGGCCCGATCAGCAGCTGGCGCCGGCTGCGGTGGTGGCCGCCGAGGAGCAGCCCTATTTTTCATTGTTGTTGATCCGCCAGGGATGGCCGGCGGTGTTGCCCTAAAGGAGGCGCCTCGATGACGGCGATCGATTGGTTCTCCCTGCTCCATCCGGTGCTGGTGATCCTGTTTGTGTACCCGGTGGTGGGGGCCACGGTGCGGCTGGGGATCCTGGTGCGGGAGAAACGCCTGGGCATCACCAAACAGCCCGCTCCGGTGCCCCGCGAACATGTCGACCACGGCCGTTGGCTCACGGCCGCCGTGGTGGTGGCGGTGCTAATCGCGCTGGTTTATTCCTTCGCCAGCAAGGCGCTGGAGCCTGGGGTGGCGTTCGCTGGCGGGCCATCGCGCCTCGCGCTGCTGATGCTCGTGGCCGCCGGCACGCTGGTGGCCCTGATCGCCCTGTTGCGGGTCAAACAACCGCTGCTGCGGGCCAGCTTCACCGGGCTCACCTGGGTTGGTCTGTTGGGGTTGGGCAGCCAGCCCGAGATCTGGCGCCTCTCCGACAACCCCTTCAGCGGGGCCTTCTGGAGTTCGCACTATTGGAGTGGTGTGCTGCTCACGGGCCTGCTGTTGTTCAACCTGGCGGCCCGGCCTGAAATCACCAAGCACCTGCGCTGGCGCCGCCTGCACGTGGCCAGCAATGTGCTGATCATGGTGTTGCTGGCGGTGCAGGCGATCACCGGCAGCCGCGATCTGCTGGAGATCCCGCTTAGCTGGCAGAAGCCGGCAATTTACCGCTGCGATTTCCAGCGGCGCACCTGCCCTGAGCCGGGGGTTCCAGCTGCTGCGGCACCAGGCTCAGCCGTGGCCCCCGCGGCGGCCTGAGCAGCCGCACCATCAGCGCGAGCAGGGCTCGCCATTCCGGCGGGGCCGCCCGTTCGGGCCAGGCGCCGGGGCGGCCGTAGAGCCAGTCCACCAGTTGGATGCGAGCGCTGCGGGCCGCCTCATCGCGCGCCCACAGCAGGCGGGCAGGGGAGGGGGCCTGGGGCTCCAGCGGCAGCGCCGGCAGATGGCTGGCGCCGCTGCCCAGCAGCTGCAGCCGCTCCAGCCGCCAGCCCTCGGGCAGGGTTGGCGGATCCTGCAGCGCGGCCCCCACTTCGCTCAGGGCCCAGACCTGCACGGGCCAGGTGTGGGGCTGGTTCCGGGCATCCCGCAGCGTGAGCGTTGCGGCGGTGGCCAGCCCCAGCCAGGGGGTCGGGTCGCTGGCGGGTGGGTCCTGGCAGGCCCGCAGGGCCACCAGCAGGCCAAGCAGGGTGAGGGAACCCCAGAGCAGCCCCAGGCCGGCCGCGGCGTTGTTGCCCGGCTCCGTGGCCAGATGGCGCAGGATCATCGCCAGGTTGAGGCCATTGAGCCCCAGCAGCACCACCAGGGGCAGCGCCAGCACCGGGGCGATGCCCCCATGGCCCTGCAGCCGGTGTTTGGGGGTGATGCGAAACGGCTGCACGCGGCCCCAGAGGCTCGCCACCACCGTGGCGGCCAGGGGCACGGCCAGGGCCCACCCGGGCAGATCGGCCAGCAGGGCGTGGCGGCTGCCGCGGTTGAGCCAGCCCACGCTCAGCAACAGGGCGATCCACAGGGGCAGCAACAGCTCCAGCACGGCGGCCTGCGTGAGCCGCACCGGCGTGATCCCCAGCAGGCCAATGCAGAGGGGCATCAACAACAACAGCAGCCGCGGCACCGTGTTGAACCAATGCAGGGCCCCCTCCAGATAGGCCAGGCGCTGGCCCCAGCTCAGCCCCCGCAACCGCAGTGGCCCCTGGAGCAGCCGCAGGGCCTGCAGGGTTCCCGAGGCCCAGCGCTGCCGCTGGCGCAAGAAATCGAGCATGGTTTCGGCCGCCAGGCCGGCACTGAGCTTTTCCCCCAGGTAGCGCAGTTGCCAGCCCTGCGCCGCCAGGGCCATGCCGGTCACCAGGTCCTCTGAGATGGCCTCGTTCACAAAGCCGCCGATCTGCTCGAGCGCGGCCCGCCGCACCACGAAGCTGGTGCCGGCGCACACCACCGCCCGCCAGCCGCTGCGCACCGGTTCGATCCAGCGGTAGAAGCTCTCCTCGTCCGGCAGCAGCCAGGCCTCCATGGCCAGGTTGCGCATCACCGGATCGGCATTGAGGAAGTGCTGGGGTGTCTGCACCAGACCCACCCGGGGGTCGAGCAGCTGCCCCACCGTGCGCTCCAGGAAGTGCCGTTGGGGCACAAAGTCGGCGTCGAGCACCGCCACCAGCTCGCCGCGGCCAAGCCGCAGCCCGGCATTGAGGTTGCCGGCCTTGGCGTGCCGCCGCTCCGGCCGGTGGTGGTAGCGGCAACCATGTTGCGCCGCCAGGGCAGCCACCTCCGGGCGGCCGGCGTCATCGAGCACCCACAGCTCGCGCTCGCCGTAGCTGAGCTGGCTGCAGGCCCGCAGGCAGCGTTCCAGCACCGGCAGTGGTTCACCGCAGGTGGGGATCAGCACATCCACCCGGGGCCGCCAACCGCTGGCCCGCCAGCGGGCCTCGGCGGCGTCGGCCTCGGGGCGGCCGTCGCTGAAGCGCCGCCAGGCCAGCAGCAAGGGCAGCAGGCCGCTCAACAGCAGCCAGCCCTCGGCCAAGAGCAGCACCACGCTCAGGCCCGAGGCCAGGGGGGTGGTGAGGTTGAGGCTGGCGCTGACGCGCCAGTGCAGGTAGCGCAGGCTGAGCAGGGTCAGCAGCAGCAGCAGGCTGCGGCGCATCCACAGGGGACAATCCGCTTCGCGGCGTCGGCTCAGCCAGAGCGGCCACAGCAGCAGCAGCCAGGGGAGCGCTTGCTGCGCGGTCATCCCAGCTGGGCGGCGGCTGATTCCAACAACGTTAGGGCGGCGGCCGGTGTGGGCGCGCGCATCAAGGCATGGCGCAGCTGCGGGGCGCCGGTGAAACCGGTGCAGGTCCAGCCCATGTGTTTGCGGGCGATCAGCAGGCCGTGGTCGCCCCGGGCCTCCACCAGGGCCCGCAGCTGCTCCGCCGCCAGGGCAATCCGTTCCAGGGCGCCGGGGGTCTCCGGCACGGGGCGACCGCTGAGGGCGGCATCGATCTGCCCCACCAGCCAAGGGGCGCCCATGGTGCCGCGGCCCACCATCACCCCATCGGCGCCGGTGGCGGCCAGGCAGGCGAGGGCATCGGTGGGGCTGTTCACGTCGCCGTTGGCGACCACCGGAATGCCCAGGGCCCGCTTCACCGCGGCGATGGCGCCCCAATCGGCCGGCCCCTTGAAGCCCTGCTCGCGGCTGCGGCCATGCAGGGTGAGCAGCTGGGCGCCGGCCCCCTGCAGCTGCAGGCACCAGTCCACGGCGGCCCGTTGGCGGTCGGCCCCCGGCTCCAGCCCGCACCAGCCCAGCCGGGTTTTCACCGTCACGGGGATCTGCACGGCGGCGGCCACCGCCTCCACGATGCGCACCGCCAGCTCCGGGTCGCGGATCAGGCCGCTGCCGCCGCCCTTGCCGGTGATCTTTTTCACGGGGCAGCCCATGTTGATGTCGATCAGGAAGGCGCCTGCGGCCTCCGCCCGCCGCGCCGCATCGGCCATGGCGGCGGGCCGGTGGTCAAACAGCTGCACCCCGATCGGGCCAGGTTCACTGGCCAGCTCCTCCACCTTGATCAGGCCGTGGCCCAGCTCCAGGCTGGTGGCGTTCACCATCTCGGTGAACAGCAGCGCATCGGGCGCCCAGCGCCTCACCAGGCCGCGGAAGATGCGATCGCTCACCCCCGCCAGGGGCGACTGCAGCACCCGGCAGCGCAGCTGGCGCGGCCTGCCGTTGCCGGCCAGGTGGAGCGGCGCTGGCGCCGTTGGGGTGGCGTGGATCATGGTGGGCTGATTCTCGGATGCCCGTTGCCGGACTCCAGGCCGATGCCCCCCGCCGAAGCCGCCAACGCCCCCGCAGCTCACCCCCTGAGCCGGGCGCTGCTGGAGGCGGTGTTGGCCGATCGCACCAGCGATCGCTTCGTGTGTGAGTTGATCTGGCCGCGCCTGGGCTACGGGCCCGATGGCGCGGGCCGCTGGGCCGCCGGCCCCGGCACCGCCGCCCCCTGGCGGGAGGCCTTCCCGCTCGAGCCCCAGTTCATCGCCGAGCGGCCGGCCAGCGTGGCCCTCACCCGCTCCATCGCCAAGGAGCACAAGCAGCTGCTCAAGCAGCAGCTGGGGTTTGCGGGCTACCGCATCGGTGAGCTCTACCCCCGCCGCACCCGCCGGGCCACCGCCGTGAATTGGCTGTTGGCCCACCTGGCGGAGCGGGGCCAAGCCCTGCCGGAGCAGGGGCCCATGCCGCCGCTGCTGGAGCAGCCCGCCGATCCGGTGGCGGGCCATCCCGGCGATCTGCCGATCCGCTGAGCGGGCCGGGCCGGACCGCCGTTACGACTGGATGCTCACCGGCGTGCCCAAGGGGGTGTTCTCAAATAGCCAGCGGGCGTGGGGGCTGGGGATGCGGATGCAGCCGTGGCTGCGGGGCACCCCAAAGGCTTCACCGGCGGCCTCCTGCCACGGTGCGCCGTGCATGCAGATCTTGCCGTTCTCGGTGATGCACATGGCCCAGGGCACGCCGGGGGCCACGTAGCCCCGGCCCCGCATGGTCACGCTGCGGTCCTTGGTGAACACCTGGCCTTCCCCCGTGGGGGTGGGGGTGGCCCCCTTGCCGGTGCTCACCAGCACGGTGCGCACCAGCTCCTGCTGGCTGTTGTAGGCATACAGCTTCTGGTCGGAGAGGTCGACCACGATTGCGGCGATCAGTTCCACCATCGCGGGTGGCCGCCCGGGCGGCTGGGAAGAAACACCCTTCCCTTAGCGAGACTCAGTAGATCTCATTGTGCGACCAGCGGAAAGTTTTTGGCTTCCGCCGCCGGCGGTGCCGCCCGGGGCCGGCCTGTAGGGTCAAGGCAGGACAGTCGTTGTCATAACCCCTTGGCTCTGCCGGTCGTCGCCATCATCGGCCGCCCCAATGTGGGCAAATCCACCCTGGTGAATCGGCTCTGCCGCAGCCGCGAGGCGATCGTGCACGACGAGCCCGGCGTCACCCGCGATCGCACCTACCAGGATGGCTTCTGGCGCGACCGCCATTTCCGCGTGGTCGACACCGGCGGCCTGGTGTTCGACGACGACAGCGAATTTCTGCCGGAGATCCGCGAGCAGGCCAACCTGGCCCTGGCGGAGGCCTCCGTGGCCCTGGTGATCGCCGACGGCCAGCAGGGCCTCACGGCGGCCGATGAATCGATCGCCGAATGGTTGCGCGGCCACAACGTGCCGGTGCTGCTGGCGGTGAACAAGTGCGAGTCGCCGGAGGCGGGCCTCTCCATGGCGGCGGAGTTCTGGAGCCTCGGCCTGGGGGAGCCGCACCCCATCTCCGCCATCCACGGCGCCGGCACCGGAGACCTGCTCGACAAGCTGGTGGAGCACCTGCCCCCCACCGCTGAGCAGGAGGGTGCCGAGCCGATTCAGTTGGCCATCGTGGGCCGCCCCAATGTGGGCAAATCCAGCCTGCTCAATGCCATCTGCGGCGAGAAGCGGGCGATCGTGAGCCCGATCCGCGGCACCACCCGCGACACGATCGACACCACCATCGAGCGCGATGGCCACACCTGGAAGATCCTCGACACCGCCGGCATCCGCCGCAAGCGCTCGGTGAATTACGGGCCGGAGTTCTTCGGCATCAACCGCAGCTTCAAGGCGATCGAGCGCTCCGATGTTTGCGTGCTGGTGATCGATGTGCTCGATGGCGTCACCGAGCAGGATCAGCGCCTGGCGGGCCGCATTGAAGAGGAGGGCCGCGCCTGCGTGGTGGTGGTGAACAAGTGGGATGCGATCGAGAAGGATTCCCACACCATGCCCGCCATGGAAAAGGAGCTGCGCGCCAAGCTCTATTTCCTCGATTGGGCGCCGATGTTATTCACCTCGGCCCTCACGGGCCAGCGGGTGCAGAGCCTGTTCGCCATCGCCGCGGTGGCGGTGGAGCAGCACCGCCGGCGGGTGAGCACCTCGGTGGTGAATGAAGTGCTGCAGGAGGCGGTGAGCTGGCGGTCGCCCCCCACCAGCCGCGGCGGCCGCCAGGGCCGCATCTACTACGGCACCCAGGTGGCCACCCGGCCCCCCAGCTTCACCCTGTTTGTGAACGACCCCAAACTGTTCGGCGACACCTACCGCCGCTATGTGGAGCGCCAGATCCGCGAGGGGCTCGGTTTTGAGGGTTCGCCCTTGAAGTTGTTCTGGCGCGGCAAGCAGCAGCGCGATGCCGAGCGCGATCTGGCGCGGCAGCAGGCGCGCGGCCGCTGAGCGGATGCCCCTCTGATGGATTGGCTGCGCCAGATCCCCATTGGGCAATACGTGGATGGCAGTGGCAGCTGGCTGCGGGATCTCGACCCGCGGCTCAAGCTCGCCTGGACCCTTGCCTTCCTGCTCACCCCGATCCTGGCCGGGCCATGGTGGCGGCTGGCGTTGGTGGGGCTGCTGCTGCTGATCACCGCCGCCAGTGGGCTGCCCTGGCGCCTCTGGCGCCGCAGCTTGCCGCTGCTGCTGGCCCTGGCCCTGTTGGTGGGCCTGCTGGCGGCGTCGCTGCCCACCGGCAGCGTGCCGTCGGCCCCGCCCAGCCGGCCCCCATCCGAGCTGCGGCTCGCCCCTGGGCAGCGCGGCCAGCGCTGGGAGCTGGTGCGTTGGGGCCCCTTGCAGCTGGGGCCGGTGCCCCTGGGGCCCCTGGTGGTGACCCGCCGCTCGGCGGAGCTGGGGCTCAACAGCGCCACCCTGCTGATCACCGTGATCCACAGCGCCAACCTGCTGCTGATCACCACCCCCCCCGAGGGCCTGGTGTGGGGCATTGGCTGGTGCCTCGCCCCCCTGGGGCGGCTGGGGGTGCCGGTGGAGCGGCTGGGGTTCACGCTGCTGCTGTCGCTGCGCTTTCTGCCGCTGGTGCAGGAGGAATTTCAAAACCTGTTGCGCTCGGTGGCCACCCGTTCGGTGAACCTGCGGCGGCTCGGCTGGCAGGCCTCCCTGGGGTTGGTGCTGGCCGTGGGGGAGCGGCTGCTGGCCAACGTGCTGCTGCGGGCGGAGCAGGGGGCCGAGGCCCTGGTGGCCCGCGGCGGCCGTTGGCTGGCGCCCGATCAGCTGCTGCGGCCCCCCCTGGGCCACCGACCCCTGCAGTGGGGCGCCGGGTTGGGGCTGGTGGTGTTGCTCGGGCTGCGGTGGAGGTACGGTGACCTTTGACTGGTTGCCGTTGGCACAGACAAGCCAGGGAACAACGTGAGCACGGAGCGTTATCTCAACCACCCCACGTTTGGCCTGCTGTATCGCGTGGCGGAAGCAGGCGAGGGCCGCGATCTCTACGCCACGCTTTACGCCCAGCGCATGTTTTTCGTGGTGACGCTGCAGGATCGCGGCGCCCAGTTTGAGGTGATTCCGCTCATGGATGCGCGCCACATCGCTGAGCAGAACCTGGCCCGTGCACGGCGGCAGAGCCCGGAATTGCACAACGGCTGGCGACAATTGTTCGAGAAGACCTTCATCTAGCCGGCCCTTGACTGCAGCCCCCGGCGCGGCCGATCGCCTGCGGCATCTTCAGGCCCAGCTGCCGCCAGCCGCCCGGTTGCTGGCGGTGAGCAAGGGGCATCCGGCCGAGGCGGTGCGCGCCCTGGTGGCGGCGGGGCAGCGCAGCTTCGGCGAGAGCCGCCTGCAGGAGGCCAGCCTCAAGCAGGCGGCCCTGGCCGATGTGGGGCCCCTGGATTGGCATTTCATCGGCCACCTGCAGGCCAACAAGGTGCGGCCGGTGCTGCAGCGCTTCGGCACCATCCATTCGATCGATTCCCTGCCCCTGGCGGAGCGCACCGCCCGGATCGCCGCCGAGGAGGGCCTGGCGCCGCAGGTGCTGCTGCAGGTGAAACTGCGCGACGACCCCACCAAAGGCGGCTTCAGCCGCGAGGGGTTGCTGGAGGCTTGGCCGCAGTTGCAGCGCCTCACCCCCCTGCGCATCACCGGGCTGATGACCATGGCCCCCATGGGGCTGGGCGCCGCTGAACGTGAGCCGTTGTTCGCTGAGTGCGCTGGCCTGGCGCGGGATCTGGGCCTCAGTGAGCTGTCGATGGGCATGAGCGGCGACTGGCCGGAAGCCGTCCGCGCCGGCAGCACCTGGGTGCGCATCGGTTCGGCACTGTTCGGTTCACGAACCTGAGCGGGTTCCGATGCTTGAACTCTTGCAAGCGCAGCCCTTGTCAGTGTTGGTGTGGGACGCTATTCAGGTTCAGTGCAAACCTGAGGATTCGAGGTGTCGTTGCTTTCCCGCCTGCGTGCCGTTGTCTCCGGTGATGACTACCTGGATGGCTACGACGACGAGCTGGACTACGACCACGGCGACATGCCGGAGAGCGGCAGCACCACCCCGTCGGGTGCCTTGGCGCTGACCAGCGACTTCGACAGCGTTGATCCGTTCGCCGGCAGCAACGTGATCGGCATGCCCGGCATTTCCACCTCCGCCGCGGAGGTGACCCTGATGGAGCCGCGCAGCTTCGATGAAATGCCCCGCGCCATTCAGGCCCTGCGCGAGCGCAAAACCGTGATCATCAACCTCACGATGATGGAGCCCGATCAGGCCCAGCGTGCGGTGGATTTCGTGGCCGGCGGCACCTTCGCCATCGATGGCCACCAGGAACGGGTGGGCGAAAGCATCTTCCTGTTTGCCCCCAGCTGCGTCACGGTGACCACCGCCGCCAGCGAGGAGCCCTCCTCCCCCACGGTGGTGTCCCGCGACATCCCCCAGGAGCAGCAGGCTGCCCCCACCCCCGCCTGGGGCCGCGACACCACCACCAGCTCCTACGGCGCCAGCGTGGGGTGAGCGGCTTCTCCCCCATCAGCTTCGGTGTGATCGGCCTGGGCCGCATGGCCCAGGCTTTGTTGTTTCCGCTGCTGGAGAGTGGCCAGGTGGCCGCCCCCAGCGTGCGGGCTGCGGTGGCCAGCAGCGCTTCGGCCGACCGCCTGCGCCAGCAACACCCCGATCTGGCCATCTCCACCGAGGCGGCGGCGGCCTGGGGCTGTGCCGTGGTGCTGTTGGCGGTGAAGCCCCAGCAGCTGGAGGCGGTGGCGGCCCAGGCGCCCGGCGCCGATGGGGGCGAGCCGCCGCTGTTGATCTCGGTGCTGGCGGGGGTCACCCTGGCGCGGTTGCAGCGCCTGTTCCCCGGATGGCGCGTGGTGCGCGCCGTGCCCAACACGCCGGCCCTGGTGCGCTGCGGCCTCACCGGCCTGGCCTGGGGTGCGGGGGTGGATGCCGCGCAGCAGGCCTGGGTGGATGCGCTGTTTGCCCAGGTGGGTGAGGTGCTGCACCTGCCCGAGCCCCAGCTGGATGCCTTCCTGGCGCTCACCTCCTCCGGCCCGGCGTTTGTGGCCCTGGTGGCCGAAGCCCTGGCGGATGGCGCGGTGGCCGCCGGCCTGCCGCGCCTGCAGGCCCAGCACCTGGCCCAGCGCACCCTGGCCGGCACCGCCGCCCTGCTGGAGCAGCGCCAGTTGCACCCGGGCCAGCTCAAGGACATGGTGAGCAGCCCCGGTGGCACCACCATCGCCGGCATCCGCCGCCTGGAGCAGGCGGGGTTGCGCTCCGCCCTGATCGAGGCGGTGCTGGCCGCGGCGGAACGCAGCCGCCAGCTGGCCTAGGGCCTGCTCAGGCGCTGGGTTTCTTCTGCCCGAGCTTCGGTTCGGTGCCCGCCAGCAGGCGGCTGATGTTGCTGCGGTGGCGCCAGATCACCAGGCTGCTGGTGAGCAGGGCCAGGGCCAGATAGGGCCAGCGCACGCCGAGGCCCTGGTCGTGGAACCATCCCAGCATCAGCAGCGGCAGGGCGAAGGCCGCCACCACGCTGGAGAGCGACACGATGCGGCTGAGGCTGAGCACCGCCAAAAACACCCCGAAGCAGGCCAACCCCACGGGCCAGGTGAGCCCCAGCAGCATCCCCAGGGCCGTGGCCACCGCCTTGCCGCCGCGCCAGCCCAGCCACACCGGCCAGATGTGGCCCGCCAGGGCCGCCAGGCCCGCCGCCACCACCCAGCTGTCGCTGGCCACGGCGGCGCCGCCATCGAGGGGCAGCCCCAGGGGTTGCAGCACCGCCTTGGCCAGCAGCACCGCGGCCGTGCCCTTGAGCACATCCACCAGGAACACCACCAGCGCCGGCCCCTTGCCGAACTGCCGCAGCACGTTGGTGGCACCGGTGGAGCCGGAGCCGAGGCTGCGGATGTCGACCCCCTGCAGCCAGCGGCCCGCCAGGTAGCCGGCGGGAATCGAGCCCAGCAGGTAGCCCGCCAGCAGGCAGAACAGCGGCGCGATCAGCAGGTCGGTCACAGCAGGTCGTCCTCCAGGGCGAGCTCGGTGGGGGTGCCGGCGAAGGCCAGCCAGAGGGGGAACTGCAGGATCGGGATCTCCACGGCGGGCTCCGCCGCATCCACCACGATGAAGGGCAGTTCACCCCGTTCTTCGAGCCGGTCGGCCCGCTCGATCAGGGCATCGGCCCGCTCAAACAGCACGATGCCGCTGCTGGGGCCGAAGTCTTCGCGGCCCAGGCCAAGGCAATCCTGCAGCCCGCGCCGCCATTCCCCCAGCCGCTCGGGCATGCCCGCCAGCACCAGGGTCTGGAAGCGATCGCCGTACAGCTCCCCCAGGATCGCAATGGCCGCGGCGGTGGTCAGGGCGTTGCGGTTGCGGCTGCCGCTGCTGGGCTGGGCCCCGCGGCCCCCCTGGCTGAGGAACCAATCGTCGAGCAGGGCGGCACCGCCGGGCTCCAGGCTGCGGCGCAGTTTCCAGGGGTCGGCGTAGAAATCCGGTTGCCCCTGGAACCCCGCCAGCCGCTCGCGGATCAGGGCTTCATCGGCGCTGAAGAGGCCGGCGGCGGCCGTGGCCGCTTGGGCGGCCGTGGCCGCTTGGGCGGCCGCCTGGTCGAGTGGGGAGGGCTGCACCACCAGCGGCTGCACCACCAGCTCCATCTGTTCGGCGGCCACGGCCAGGTCCTGCAGGGCCCCCACCAGGTACTCCTGGAAGCCCTTCACCCGCCGGGCGATGGCATCCGACTGGCCGGTCACGCTGCCCGCCAGCTCCTGCTGCAGCTGGTCGCGCCGCTGGCTGAGCGCGGTGATCTCGGCCTGGAGCCCATCGCGCTGCTGGCGCAGTTCGGTGAGGGCCAGCTCCTGCCAGGGGGCAGCGGTGGGCTCCGTCGTACTGGGCTCCGTGGTGCTGGGCTGGGGGGTGGTGCTCTCGTCGCTCATGGCTGGGCGCTCACATGGCTGTTGAGCTGCTCCCGCAGGGCGGTGGCATCAAACAGCACGGGCAGCAGGTGAATGCTGCGTTGTTCACGGAAATAGAACAGCACGGGCAGCGGGCCCCAGAACAGTTTCCAACCCAGCCATTCGCTGTAGGGGAAGCGGCGCAGCACCTGCTGGCCGCTCCACACCAGCAGCGCATCGGCGCTGAACTGCAGGCGCAGCAGCTGGCTCTGCAGCAGCAGAAACAGCCCCAGCACACTCACCACCAGGGCGGCCCAGGGGTTGAGCAGCAGGCAGCCGATGCCGAGGGCCACCACCGCCAGGGGCAGCCAGGGGCGGGGCGCCAGGACCGTGCCCTGGCTGGGGTCGGGGCCGCTCATGAGCCGAACAGCAGTTGGGTGAGCACCACATCCACCAGCGACACGGTCACCAAAATCATCACCACCGCCCCGGTGGTGCTGGTGCCCACCTCCTTGGGGCCGCCGCGGGTGGTGAGCCCCCAGCCGCAGGCGATCACGGCGATCTGCAGGCCAAACACCAGCGCCTTGGTGAGCATGGCCGGCAGGTCGGAGGGCTCCATCCAGGTGCGCACCGAATTCCAGAACACCCCCGGAGGGATCTGGTAAAGCACGGTGCTGCTGATCTGGCCCGACCACACGGCCACGGCAAAGAACAGCAGGCACTGCACCGGCGTCATGATCAACATCGCCAGCACCCGCGGCACCACCAGGTATTCCACCGGGTCGGTGCGCAGCATGGTGATCGCGTCGATCTGCTCGGTCACCTTCATGGTGCCCAGCTGGGCGGCGTAGGCGGTGGCCACCTTGCCCGTCACCAGGGTGGCGGTGAGGATTGGGGCGATCTCGCGCGCCAGGCCCACCGCCAGGATTCCCCCCACCGTGGAGCCGGCCCCCTGTTTGGTGAGCTCAGCCGCCACCTGAATGTTGAACACCGTGCCCGCCGCCAGGCCGGTGATCAACACGATCAGAAAACTGCCGGGGCCCGCTTCCATCAGCTCGGCGCTGAGGTCGTTGGGGCTGATGTGCCCCTTGGCCAGGGCCGCCACGGCCTGGCCGCCGATCAGGCAGCTCTGCCCCAGGCGCTGCAGCCAGCGGGGGCGTAACCAGGCGGGGATGCGGCGGACGGGCATCGGTCGGGGGCGGCTCAGCCGGCGGAGGGTTGGTGGTGCAGGTGCAGGCCTTTCTCAGGCCAGCGGCGCATGACCACCAGCCCCAGCACCACCAGCACTGCCGGAATGATGCCCATGCACAGGCGGATCGCCACCAGGGCACTCTCTGGCTGCAGCATGCCGCGGCTGGCCACGTAGCCGCTCAGGCTCATCAGGTTGCCGAAGAAGAACAGGGCGAAGCTGATGCAGATCTTCTGGGTGAACACCATCCAGGCGCTGTACTGGCCGGCCGGTTTTTCCGGGTCGGCATCGATGGCATCGGGCAGCAGGGCCCAGGGGATCAGGTAGGCGGTGGAGGCTCCGAGCCCCACCACCAGGATCACCGCCAGCAGGGCCGCCAGCCGCAGGCCATTGCCCAGGCTGCCGAAGGGCGCCACGGCCGCATCCAGGGGGCTGAGCAGCATGGCCGCGCCACAGCTGGCCATCCACAGGCCAGCCCCCCAATGCAGGGCGCGGATGCGCCCCTGCTGGTGGGAGACGGCGGTCCACAGCTGGAGGCCCACCAGGGTGCTGATCTGGAACGGCAGCAGGATCCAGTTGCTCCAGCCCTCTGGCACGTGCATCACCACCGGCAGGAAGATCAGGGCGGCGGTTTGCATGATCTGCAGCGCGCACCACAGCAACAGGTAAAGGCCCAGCACCCGCAGGAAGCGGCCGTTGCGGCCCACCCGTTTCAGCAGCCGCCGGGTGGTGCCGGGGTGGGCGGCGGGCTGTTGGCAGCCGCGGGCCATCGGGGCGATGCCCCAGGCGCAGAGCAGCGTGCACACCATGATGATCAGCCCGCTCAACAGGCCCATGCGCCAGTAGTTGGCGGCGTTGTCGTGGTCGCGCAGCAGCAGCCCGCCGAGCACGATGCCGATCAACCCGGCGATGATCGAGCCGGTGAAGCGCGAGGTGTTCAGCCGCGTGCGCAGGTTCACGTCGGCGGTGAGCTCGGCCGCCAGGGCTGCGTAGGGGAGGTTGACGCAGGTGTAGAGGCTGTTGGCCACCACGGAGATGGCCACGAAGATCCAGAAACGCACCCAAAGGTCGCCGGGGGGCAGCCACCACATCAGGGCCATGGCGATGCCCAGGGGCACGGCGCTGCCCACCAGCCAGGGCAGGCGAGGCCCCCAGGGGGTGCGGGTCTTGTCGCTGAGCCAGCCCACCACCGGATCATTGATGGCATCCCACAGCCGGGCCAGCATCAGCACCAGGCCGGCCATCCAGGCGGGCAGACCGGCCGCTGAGGTGTAGAAGATGAACAGGTAGAAGCCGATCAGCGAGGCGGCCATGCCGGTGCCGGCGTCGCCGAGGCCGTAGGCCAGCAGCAGGCGCAGGCGGCTCAGGCCCCGCAGGTTGGCGGCGTCGCTGGTGGCCACAGGGGTTCAGGGGCTGCGAGCCATAATGCTGCAGCCAGCGTGAAATCACGGCCGGGTAGGCCTTTGCGCTGTGCAGTACGTTTGTACTGCTGCGGGCTTAGTTTAGTGGTAAAACCTCAGCCTTCCAAGCTGATGATGCGGGTTCGATTCCCGCAGCCCGCTTTCAGTGTTGGTGCCTCCGCATCAGCGGTTCGGCCACCAGCAGCATCAGGCTGCGGCTCTGCAGTGAAGCGCTGCCGCCGCTGATCGCCACGGGCTGCTCGGGCAGGTCGGCGCCGGCGGGCTGGGCCGTGTTGATCACCTGCAGCCAGCCCTCCTGGCAGCCCGGTAGTTCGAAGCAGAGCTCCTGGTGGTAGGCGTTCATGCCGCACCACAGCAGGGGCCCCCGCTGGCGGTCGTTGAGGCTCCAGGCCAGGGTGTGCGACCAGCTGGCCCAGTCCGGTTGGCCCAGCTTGAGCCCATGCCATTGGCGCAGCAGGTGGCCGCCCTGGTCAAAGCGGGGCGACTTGGCCTCCCCGTGGGGGATCTCCGGATTGAGCAGGTCCGCCAGGTGGTGCCGCAGCTGGATCAGGCGGTGCACAAACTGTTGCAGGGCCCGGTCGCCCCCATCCGCTTGCCAGTGCATCCAGCCCAGGGGGTTGTCCTGGCACCAGGCGTTGTTGTTGCCCCCCTGGCTGCGCCGCACCTCATCGCCCATCAGCAGCATCGGCACGCCGGGGCTGATCAGCAGGGTGGTGAGCAGGTTGCGCAGTTGCCGGTTGCGCAGGGCCTCCACCGCCGGATCGCTGCTGGGCCCCTCCGCCCCATGGTTCCAACTGTTGTTGTGGTTGTCGCCGTCGCGGTTGTCCTCGCCGTTGGCCAGGTTGTGCTTGCGGTCGTAGCTCACCAGGTCGGCCAGGGTGAAGCCGTCGTGGGCGGTGAGGAAGGTGATGCTGCGGCCGAGGGGCGACGGCTGGCCGCCGAACAGGTCCGGGCTGCCGGCGAGGCGCTGGCCCATGGTCCAGCAGCTTTTCTCATCCCCTTTCCAGAAGCGGCGCACGTCATCGCGGTAGCGGCCGTTCCAGGCCCCCACCCGCCGGGCCGGGAAGTCCGCCAGGCGGTAGAGGCCGCCGCAATCCCACGGTTCGCTCACCAGCTTGAGGTCGGCCAGTTCCGGGTCGGCTTCGATCTCCTCAAACAGGGGCGGGTGATCCAGGGGGCTCAGCTCTTCGCCGCGGCTGAGGGCAATGCCCAGGTCGAAGCGGAAGCCATCCACCCCCAGCTCCAGGGCCCAGCAGCGCATCGATTCCAGAATCAGCCGGCGCACCAGCGGTCGGTTGGCGGCGATGGAGTTGCCACAGCCGCTCACATCGAGGTAGTCGCCCTTGGCGTTCTGGTGGTAGTAGAGGCGGTCGTCGATGCCCCGCCAGCTGAGGGTGGGCCCCGCCTGGTTGCCTTCGCAGGTGTGGTTGTACACCACATCCACCAGCACTTCGAGGCCGGCCCGGTGGCAGGCGCTCACCAGTTCACGCACCTGCTGGCGGATCTGCAGTGGATCGTCCCCCTGCTGGTAGCCGTGGTGGGGCGCCATCCAGCTGATCGGGCTGTAGCCCCAGTAGTTGAGCCGGCCCGGCGGCGCATCGTGGGGGTCGAAGGCCATCACCGGCAGCAGCTCCACCGTGGTGATGCCCAGCTGCTGCAGGTGGGGGATGGCGTCGATCAGCCCCAGGTAGGTGCCCTGCCGATCGGCGTGGATTGGGCTGCCGTCGCCGCGGCTGAAGCCCCCCACGTGCAGCTCGTAGATCACCGTGCGCTGCCAGCTGTGGCGCGGCCGCGGCGCGGTGCGGAAATCGAAGCGGTCGCGCTCGGTGACCACCCCCTTCAGGCAGCTGGCGGTGTTGGGCACTGCGCCGATGGCATCTCCGCGCCGGTAGACGTTCCAGCCGCTGATGGCGCGGGCGCAGGGATCCAGCAGCAGCTTGGAGGGGTTGAAGCCGTGCCGACCCGGTTGCAGGGGGCCAAACACCCGGTAGGCGTAGCAGCAGCCGATGCCAACCCCTTCCACTTCCACATGCCAGATGTCGCCGGAGCGGTGGCGGGGGTGCAGCTCCACCACCTGTTCGGGCTCTGGGGCATCGGCGTGGGCGAACAGCAACAGCTCCACCCGGGTGGCCATGGGGGCCGCCAGGGCGAAGTTCACCCCCTGGGCGGTGACGCTCGACCCCAGCGGCCACGACTGTCCCAGGTGGATCGTGCGCAACGGGTCCTGCAGGCCGTTGTCACAAGCTAGGTCTGGCCACTGGGTTCTGGCTCGCCATGTCATCGCTCCCAACCCAACCCATGCAGGCGGGGCGGCCGGCGCGGCCGGTGCGGGATGGCCTGTGGCTGTTTGCCCCCAACCGCGACAGCCAGGGGGGCAGCGCCTGGTGGCTGGAGGGGCCCGGCCCCGACGGATCCGGTGGGTGCCTGATTGATTGCCCGGCCTACACCGAGGCCAACCTGGAGCTGCTGCGCCGCCGCGGAGAGGGGCGCATCCTGCTCACGAGCCGCGAGGGCCATGGCCGGGTGCGCCGCTTCCAGGAGGCCCTGGGCTGGCCGGTGCTGGTGCAGGAGCAGGAGGCCTACCTGCTGCCGGGGGTGCAACGGTTGCAGCCCTTTGGCGCTGAGCTGGCCCTGGCGCCTGGTTTGCAGGTGCTCTGGACCCCCGGACCCACCCCGGGGGCCGCGGTGGTGCTGGCGCAGGGGGGTGCCCTGGGGGCGGCGGCGGTGCTGTTCTGCGGCCGTCTGCTCAGCCCGGTGGCGCCTGCTCAGGCGGCGCCCCTGCGCCACCGCCGCAGCTTCCACTGGGGCCGTTGGCTGCGCAGCCTGGATCGGCTGCGGGGCTGGTTGCCCGCCCCCGCCCCCGGCACCCCCCCCCTGTGGCTGGCCAGTGGTGCGGGCCTGGGTGCCCTGCGGGGGGAGGCTCTGATCCCCCAGGGCTGGGAGCTGCTGCAGGGGCTGGATCTACTGGCGTTGGCCCTTCAACCGCCCGCCTGAAGGGGCGCTGGGGCCGCTTTGGCGGTGATTTCGGCAACAAAAGTGCCAAAACCGTGTGGCAGCCGGGGGTGTTGTGGTTGCCGGCCCTTGCCAACGCCCATACGATTGGCGCGCTGAAACCAGTGGCGGTCGGACTTCCCGAGCCGCCCGGCTGCTGCTGATCCCAGAGGCTTTCCCACTCCGATGAACAAAGCTGACCTCGTCAACCTCGTGGCTGCCCGCACCGAGCTGACCAAAACCGACGTTGCCCAGGTGGTGGACGCCGCCATCGAAACCATCATCGACTCGGTGGTGGAAGGCAAGAAGGTGTCGATCCTTGGCTTCGGTTCCTTCGAGCCCCGCGAGCGCTCCGCCCGTCAGGGTCTGAACCCCAAGACCGGCCAAAAAATCAAGATTCCCGCCAAGCGCGTGCCCGCCTTCACCGCCGGCAAGCTCTTCAAGGACCGCGTTCAGGGCTGAGTTCTGCCCCTGATGGCGTTCGTGGAACGTCCCCTTTGGGCGGCCTTTGGGCCGCCCTTTTGCATGATTGGCCCCTGTGCGATCCCGCCCCTCCGTGCTGCCTGATCACCTGCAGCAACGGATCGCCGCGGCGGCCCGGCTGCGGGCCGAGGCGCCCAGGGGGCGCTACGCCCCCTCCCCCACCGGGCCCCAGCACCTGGGCAACCTGCGCACGGCCCTTCTCTCCTGGCTGATCAGCCGCCTGCAGGGGGGGGCGTGGCTGCTGCGCATCGACGACCTCGACACCCCCCGCAACCGCCCCGGCGTCGAGGCTTCGATCCTGGCGGATCTCACCTGGCTGGGGCTGCACTGGGATGGTGCGCCCGTGCGTCAGAGCGCGCGTAGGGGGCTCTACGCCTCGGTGCTCTCCAGCCTGCGCCGCAGCGGTGGGCTTTATCCCTGCCGCTGCAGCCGGCGGCTGTTGGCCGACATCTCCGCCCCCCATGGCGCCGCCCCGGTGTACCCGGGCATCTGCCGTGGCGCGCCGCTGGCCTGGGGGCCGCAGCAGGGGCGGCTGCCCAGTTGGCGGCTGGCGTTGCAGCCCGGCTGGTTGCGGTGGCAGGAGCAGCTGGGCCCGGATGGCTGTCTTGATGCACGGGGGCAGGTGGGGGATGTGGTGCTGCGCCGGGCCGATGGCTTCCTGGCCTACCACCTGGCCACGGCGGTGGATGATCTGCTGCTGGGCATCAGCGACGTGGTGCGCGGCAACGACCTCTGGGCGGCTACGGCGCCCCAGGTGGCCGTGATCGAACGGCTGGGGGGCACCCCGCCGCGCTACTGGCATTTGCCCCTGATGCACGACAACGCTGGCCAGCGCCTCTCCAAGCGCGAGCGGGCGGCGGGGCTGGAGCCCCTGCGCCAGCGGGGGCTGGATGCCCCCGCGGTGGTGGGGATGCTGGCCGCCAGCCTCGATCTGGTGCCGCCGAACACGCGCCTGAGCGCCGATGAGTTGCGCCAGCACTGGAGCCTGGAGGCCCTGCGGCGGCAGCTGCGCCAAGCCGCCAAGCCAGCCGCCAAGATTTAAGGAAGGCTTCGGGATCAAGCCGGGAATTGCCCCCACACTGAACGCAACGGTTCGGAGGTGGGTGATGGACAGATCGGAGGCGGCTTGCCCCAGCTGTGGCGGCAGCGGCGTGCTGCGCACCAATGGCACCAGCTACCGCACCTGCCTGGCCTGTGTGGGCCAGGGGGTGTTGCCCCAGTTCGATGCCCGGTTGGCCCCCCGGGACGCCCTGTCGCTGGCTATGGCAAGGCCGGCCATGGCACGGCCGGCCATGGGGCGCGGTTTCCGGGGCGATCTCAGCGCTTGGATTTCTGGCGCCAGATAAAGAATGCGGCGGTGGCCACCACCACCAGCAACGGCGTTGTGGTGAGCAGCAGCAGCGCAACGGCGGTCCAATCGGTGTACATCGCTGTCAGGCTTGCGGGCAGGGCCCATCATCTCAGTTGCGTCCCCAACGGCTAACTCCATGCCCGTGCTGCTGATGCTGTTGGTTGCACTGTTGGTGCAACCGTCCGTGGCCCGTGCGGGGCTGGAGTTCACCGATTGCCAACCGGTGGCCGGTGGCGGCATCAGCTGCAACACCCAGCCCACCGGCAACACCCTCGACGACGACGAGGCAGCCCGCTACGGGCTGTTTGATGAGGCAAGCCCCGGCTGGGCGGAGTTCGACCCCTACGAGGGCTACGACGACATGCTCGGCGGCAACTGGACCTGACCGCCGGCGTTCTCCGTAGGATCCGCCCCAGCCTGCCGCGCTGCGCCAGCCCCAATGGAGCTCACCTACCGTCCCCGTCGTCTGCGCCGCTCCCCAGCCCTGCGGGCGATGGTGCGGGAGACCTCCCTCAGCGCCGCTGACTTTATCTATCCGTTGTTTGTGCACGAGGGGGCCAGCAACGAGCCCATCGGCGCCATGCCCGGCTGCCAGCGCTGGAGCCTGGAGGGGCTGGTGCAGGAGGTGGGCCGCGCCTGGGATCTGGGCATCCGCTGCGTGGTGCTGTTCCCCAAGGTGGCCGATGGCCTCAAAACCGAAGACGGCGCCGAGTGCTTCAACGAGGGCGGCCTGATTCCGCGGGCCATCCGCCGGCTCAAGCAGGCCCATCCGGGCATGGCGATCATGACCGACGTGGCCCTCGATCCCTACTCCTGCGATGGCCATGACGGCATCGTCAGCGCCGAGGGGGTGGTGCTCAACGACGAAACCGTGGCGCTGCTGTGCAAACAGGCGGTGGTGCAGGCCCGGGCCGGCGCCGATCTGATCGGCCCCAGCGACATGATGGATGGCCGCGTTGGTGCCATCCGTGAAGCCCTCGACGAGGAGGGCTTTGAGCAGGTGGGGATCATCAGTTACACCGCCAAGTACGCCTCTGCCTACTACGGCCCATTCCGCGAGGCCCTCGATTCCGCCCCCAGGGCCGCCGCCAGCAAGCCGATCCCCAAGGACAAATCCACCTATCAGATGGATCCGGCCAACGCCCGTGAGGCGATCACCGAGGCCCAGCTGGATGAGCAGGAGGGGGCCGACATCATGATGGTGAAGCCGGGGCTCGCTTACCTCGACATCATCCATCGCCTCCGCAACGAGAGTGAACTTCCCATCGCCGCCTACAACGTGAGCGGTGAGTACGCAATGGTGAAGGCCGCCGCCGAGAGAGGTTGGATTGATGAAC
>JBIKKZ010000070.1:0-6992 GCA_044360095.1 Vulcanococcus sp.
TTGGCGGTCGCCCATGCCGTGCACAACGGCATCACCGAGATTCCCAGCAGCCACCGCTGCATCCATGGAGAGAAGGTGGCCTTTGGCCTGCTCACCCAGTTGGTGCTGGAGGGGCAGCCCCAAGCAGAAATCATGGAGATCCTTCGCTTTCAGAAGGCTGTGGGGCTTCCGATCACCCTGGCGGAGGTGGGCGTGGATGCCACCAACACCGAGCAGTTGCGCTCCATCGCCGAACGCAGCGTGATTCCTGGTGAATCGAGCCACAACGAACCCTTCACCGTCAGCGCAGCCGCGGTGATGGACGCCTTGAAGGCCGCCGATCAGCTGGGGCGTCAGCTCCACTAGCCGGTTCCTAAGCTCAGTCCATCGCGGCCGATCACACGGGAGAGCCCATGAGCACCGACACCCCCACCCAACCCCAGGACCAGGCGGCTGCCGCCACCGAGGCCAGCGACCCCCGCGCCCTCACCATCGAAAACGTGGAGCGCACCCTCGATGAGCTGCGCCCCTATCTGATGGCCGACGGCGGCAACGTGGAGGTGGTGGAGATCGACGGGCCGATCGTGAAGGTACGGCTGCAGGGCGCCTGCGGCTCCTGCCCCAGCAGCACCATGACCCTCAAGATGGGCATCGAACGCAAGCTGCGGGAAGCCATTCCCGAGGTGAGCGAAGTGGTGCAGGTGCTCTGAGCCCTGGCCCCTAGGCTCGGGCCCAGACGACACCTGGGCCCGTGCTCGACCAGCGGCTGCTGCGCGACAACCCCGAACTGATCAGCCGGCAACTGGCGCGCCGCGGCCTCAGCGTTGACCTCAGCGGCCTGCAGCAGCTGGCCCTGCAGGAGCGCGACCTGGAGGAGCAACGCAGCACCCTGCAGGCGGAAGGCAACCGCATCGGCAAGGAGGTGGGGCTCAAAATCAAAGGCGGCAGTGCCCCGAGCAGCCCTGAGGTGCAGGAGCTGCGCGACCAGGGCAACCGCATCAAGCAGCAGGTGGCGGCGCTGGAGGAGCAGGAAAAGGGGCTTGAGGTGCAGCTGCGGGAGCAGCTGCTCACCCTGCCCAACCTGCCGGCGGCCGAAGCGCCCGATGGCCGCGACGAGCGCGACAACGTTGAGGTGAAGCGCTGGGGCACCCCGCGCACCGCCGCTGAGCACGAGGAGCTCGAGGAGCACTGGCAGATCGCCGAGCGGCTGGGCCTGTTTGAGGCGGAGCGCTCCGTGCGCATCGCCCAGAGCCGGTTCGTGACCCTGCTGGGCCAGGGGGCGCGGCTGGAGCGGGCCCTGATCAACTTCATGCTCGACCTGCACGGCGGCAAGGGCTACCGCGAGGTGCTGCCGCCGATCCTGGTGAACAGCGCCAGCCTCACCGGTTCGGGCCAGCTGCCCAAATTTGCCGAGGAGAGCTTCCGCTGCGCCGAAGACGACCTCTGGCTCACCCCCACCGCCGAGGTGCCGGTGACCTCCCTGCATCGCGATGAGGTGATCCCGGCGGAGCAGCTGCCCCTCAAATACGTGGCCTACACCCCCTGTTTCCGCCGGGAAGCTGGCAGCTACGGCCGCGACACCCGCGGCCTGATTCGCCTGCACCAGTTCAACAAGGTGGAGCTCTACTGGTTCTGCCACCCCGAGCACTCCGCCGCGGCGCACCAGCGGATCACCGCCGATGCCGAAGCGGTGCTGGAGGCCCTGGAGCTGCCCTACCGCACCATTGAGCTGTGCACGGGCGACCTCGGCTTCTCGGCCGCCCGCACCTACGACCTGGAGGTGTGGCTGCCGGGGGCGGGCGCCTTCCGCGAGATCTCCAGCTGCTCGGTGTGCGGCGACTTCCAGGCCCGCCGCTCGGCCATTCGCTTCAAGGAGAGCAAAGGCACCCAGTTGCTGCACACCCTCAACGGCAGCGGGCTGGCGGTGGGCCGCACCATGGCGGCGCTGCTGGAAACCGGCCAGCAGAGCGATGGCTCGGTGCGGTTGCCGAAGGCGCTGGTGCCCTACTTCGGCTCCGAGCGCATCAGCCCCAGCGTCTGATCGCTGCGGCGGCGCCACTGGGCCAGCTGCTCGGGATCGCGGCCCAGATCCGCCCCCCAGGCGGGGATCAGCCGCTGCAGGCGCTCCCCCCAGGCGGGGCTGGCCAGCCGCTGCGGCCAGCAGCGCTGCAGCACCTCCAGCATGATCTCCACGGCGGTGGAGGCCCCGGGGGACGCCCCCAACAACGCCGCCAGCGAGCCATCGGCGCTGCTTACCACCTCGGTGCCCATCTGCAGGCAGCCGCGGCCCTGGAGCTGCTTGATGATCTGCACCCGCTGGCCGGCCACCGCCAGCTGCCAATCCTGGGCCCGGGCCTCGGGCAGAAACTGGCGCAGGCTGTGCAGGCGCTGGGCGGGGGTTTGCAGCACCTGCCCCAGCAGATAGCGCACCAAGCCCAGGTTTTCGGCCCCGGCCTGCAGGCTGGGCAGCAGGTTGTAGGGGGTCACGGAGCGCCCCAGATCCAGCAGGGAGCCGCTCTTGAGGAAGCGGGAGCTGAAGCCGGCGTAGGGGCCAAACAGCAGGGCCCGCTGGCCGTCGATCCAGCGGGTGTCGAGGTGGGGCACCGACATCGGCGGAGCACCCACCGCCGCCTTGCCGTACACCTTGGCGTCGTGGGCGGCGATCACCTCCGGATTGCGGCACACCAACCACTGGCCGCTCACCGGGAAAGCCCCGTAGAGGCGAGCCTCGGGAATCCCGGAGCGCTGCAGCAGCGGCAGGCTGCCGCCACCGGCCCCCAGGAACACAAACGGGGCCTCAAAGCTCACCGCCTCGCCGGTGGCCGTGCGGGCCTCCAGCCGCCAACCGGCACCGCCCCGCTCCAGCTGGCGCACCGCATGGCCCAGGCGCACATCCACCCCCTCCAGCAGGGCGCGGGTGAGGGCGCCGAAATTGATGTCCGTGCCGCGGGCCACACGGGTGGCCGCCATCGGCTGATCCAAGGGGCGCCCATCCATCACCAGGGGCATCCAGGCGCGCAGCTGCTCGGGATCGCTGCTCCACGCCATGTCGGCGAACTGGGGCGTGGCCGCCAGGGCCCGGTGGCGCCGCTGCAGGTAGGTCACCGCCGCCTCGCCCCACACAAAGCTCAGATGCGGCACCGGCCGGATGAAGCGGGCGGGATCCTGCAGCTCGCCGGCCTCCACCAGCGCACTCCAGAACTGCAGGCTCAGCTCAAAGGCAGCATTGATGGCCAACGCCTTGGCGATCGGCACCGAGCCATCCGGGGCCGCCGGGGTGTAGTTGAGCTCGCAGTTGGCGGCGTGGCCGGTGCCGGCGTTGTTCATGGCGGCACTGCTCTCGGCCGCCAGGGCGGGGAGGCGCTCCAGCACCACCACCTGCAGGTCGGGGTCGAGCTGGCGCAGCAGCTGGGCCAGGGTGGCGCCCATGATCCCGGCCCCCACCAGCAGGGCGTCACAACGATGCGTCATGCGGCCAGCCGATGCCCCCGAATCTGCCGCCAACGCTATGGCCGCCGCTGAGCCCACAATGGACGCACTTCGTGCAACAACGGATGGGGGTGCTGACCGCCCTGGCGATCCTGGCCGGCTTGATCGTGGTGCACGAGGCCGGCCACTTTTTTGCAGCCACCTGGCAGGGCATTCGCGTCAGCGGCTTCTCCGTGGGCTTCGGCCCGGTGCTGCTGGAGAGGCAGCGCCGCGGCGTGCAGTTCGCCCTGCGGGCCATCCCCCTGGGGGGCTTTGTCTCCTTCCCCGACGACGACGAGGACAGCCCCATCCCGGCCGATGACCCCGACCTGCTGCGCAACCGGCCGCTGCCCCAACGGGCCCTGGTGATCGCCGCCGGGGTGCTGGCCAACCTGCTGCTGGCCTGGGCGGTGCTGGTGGCCCAGGGCGTGGCGGTGGGCATCCCCGCCGGCTTCAGCAGCACCCCCGGGGTGCTGGTGGCGGGGGTGCAGGGGGGCCAAGCCGCCGCCGCCGCCGGCCTGCGGGGCGGTGACCGCATCCTGGCGGTGAATGGCCGTGATCTGGGCGGCGGCCAGAGCGCCGTGGCGGCCCTGGTGGAGCAGGTGAAGGGCGCCCCCAGCCAAACCCTGCGGCTGCAGGCCGAGCGCGGCAACGAGCGCCTCAACCTCAGCCTCACCCCCGCCGATGTGGGGGGCATCGGCCGCATCGGCGCCCAGCTCCAGCCCAGCGGCAGCGAGCGCTTCCGGCGGGCCCAAGGGCCCGGCGAAATCCTGCACCAGGCCAACGCCGACTTCACCAGCCTCTGCCGCCGCACGGTGGAAGGGTTCCTCACCCTGGCCACCCACTTCGGTGAAACCGCCGGCCAGGTGTCCGGGCCGGTGAAGATCGTGGAGATGGGGGCGTCGCTGGCCAAACAGGGCGGCAGCAGCCTGTTCCTCTACACGGCGTTGATCTCGATCAACCTGGCGGTGCTCAACGCCCTGCCCCTGCCCCTGCTCGATGGCGGCCAGTTTGTGCTGCTGCTGCTGGAGGGCGTGCGGGGCAAGCCCCTGCCGGAGAGCTTCCAGCTGGCGTTCATGCAATCGGGCTTTGTGTTTCTGGTGGGGCTGAGCGTGGTGCTGATCGTGAAGGACACCAGCCAGCTGGCGGCGGTGCAGCAGCTGCTGGGGCGCTGATGGCGGGGGGCCACACCCCGGCAAGGTAGGCTGACCCATCACTGCCGAACGAGTTCAGGCCGCATGGCGAAGAAGTCGATGATTGCGCGCGACGTTAAGCGCCAGAAGCTGGTGGAGCGCTACGCCGCCAAGCGCGCAGCTCTGATGGCCGCTTTCGATGCCGCCGCCGATCCGATGGAGCGCCTGGAGATCCACCGCAAGATCCAGGGCCTGCCCCGCAACAGTGCCAAGGTGCGCCTGCGCAACCGTTGCTGGGCCACCGGCAAGCCCCGTGGCGTCTACCGCGATTTCGGCCTGTGCCGCAACCAGCTGCGCGAGCGCGCCCACAAGGGTGAACTGCCCGGCGTGGTCAAGTCGTCCTGGTGAGCCGCTGAGGCGATCTGCACCCTCAGCAAGGGCGCCTGCGGGCGCCCTTTGTTGTGTCTGCTGTTGTGCCGGCCCCCACTGGCCAGAGCCAAACGGGCAATCCAAAAAGATTGAGACCTTTCAGCCAGCGGATCAAGGCCAAGTGCGAGGATGGCTGTTGACAACAAAAAGACATAAGCCCTCGTGCAAGGTCACATTCAGTCGGTCTCCTTCGATGGTCGGGAGATCCGGCTGACCACCGGACGGTTCGCCCCCCAGGCGGGCGGCTCCGTGATGGTCGAATGCGGAGATACCGCCGTTCTGGTCACCGCCACCCGCTCCGGCGGCCGTGATGGCATCGACTTCCTGCCCCTGATCTGCGATTACGAAGAGCGGCTCTACGCCGCCGGTCGCATTCCCGGCAGCTTCATGCGGCGCGAAAGCCGCCCCCCCGAGCGCGCCACCCTGATCGCCCGGCTGATCGACCGGCCGATGCGGCCGCTGTTCCCTGGCTGGCTGCGGGACGACCTGCAGATCGTGGCCACCTGCATGTCGCTCGATGAGCGCGTGCCGCCCGATGTGCTCGCCGTGACCGGTGCTTCCCTGGCCACCCTGCTGGCCAAGATCCCCTTCCACGGCCCGATGGCGGCCGTGCGGGTGGGCCTGCTAGGCGACGACTTCGTGCTCAACCCCAGCTACCGCGAAATCGAGCGCTCCGACCTCGACCTGGTGGTGGCCGGCACCCCCGAGGGCGTGATCATGGTGGAGGCGGGCGCCAACCAGCTGCCCGAACAGGATGTGATCGAAGCCATCGACTTCGGCTACGAAGCGGTGTGCGAGCTGATCAAGGCCCAGCAGGCCCTGCTGAAGGAGCTGGGCATTGAGCAGGTGGTCCCCGAAACCCCCGTCGAGGACGCCACCCTCCCCACCTTCCTGGAGAAGGAATGCGCCAAGCCCATCGGTGAGGTGCTCAAGCAATTCAGCCAGACCAAAACCGAGCGCGACGAAAAGCTCGACGCGATCAAGGCTGAGGTGGCTGAGAAGATCAGCGGCCTCAAGGACGGTGACGCCGTTAAGGAGGCGGTGAGCAGCAACGGCAAGGCCCTGGGCAACAGCTACAAGGCGCTCACCAAGAAGCTGATGCGCGAGCAGATCATCAAGGACGGCAAGCGCGTCGATGGCCGCAGCCTCGATCAGGTGCGCCCGATCAGCGCCGCCGCCGGCGTGCTGCCCAAGCGTGTGCATGGCTCCGGCCTGTTCCAGCGCGGGCTGACCCAGGTGCTCTCCTGCGCCACCCTCGGCACCCCGAGCGACGCCCAGGAGATGGACGACCTCAACCCGTCCACCGAGAAGACCTACCTGCACCACTACAACTTCCCGCCTTATTCCACCGGCGAAACCAAGCCGATGCGCAGCCCCGGCCGCCGCGAAATCGGCCACGGCGCCCTGGCGGAGCGGGCCCTGGTGCCCGTGTTGCCCAGCAAGGAGAGCTTCCCCTACGTGCTGCGGGTGGTGTCGGAGTGCTTGAGCTCCAACGGCTCCACCTCCATGGGTTCGGTGTGCGGCAGCACCCTGGCCCTGATGGATGCCGGCGTGCCCCTGAAGGCCCCCGTGAGCGGCGCCGCCATGGGCCTGATCAAGGAGGGCAGCGAGGTGCGCATCCTCACTGACATCCAGGGCATCGAGGACTTCCTCGGTGACATGGACTTCAAGGTGGCCGGCACCGAGAAGGGCATCACCGCCCTGCAGATGGACATGAAGATCACCGGCCTGGCGGTGAAAACCGTGGCCGAAGCGATCAACCAGGCCCGCCCGGCGCGGCTGCACATCCTCGAGAAGATGCTCGAGGCAATCGACAAGCCGCGCGACACGATGAGCCCCCACGCTCCGCGTCTGCTCAGCTTCCGCATCGACCCTGAGCTGATCGGCACCGTGATCGGCCCCGGCGGCCGCACGATCAAGGGCATCACCGAGCGCACCAACACCAAGATCGACATCGAAGACGGCGGCATCGTGACGATCGCC
>JBIKKZ010000071.1:0-6972 GCA_044360095.1 Vulcanococcus sp.
GCTCTCAGACAGGAACTTCTCACCCTGGGGGGAATAGAGGAAACGGGCCACGGCGACCACGTCCACGTCGTATTCCTTCTGCAGGCCAGCCTGCAGCTCATCGCGGGACCAACCGGAGAGATCCTTCAGGTCGGTGGGGACCTGGTTGTCGATGACCTGCGTGCCGCCCAGGGGCAGCAAGGTGTTGGAGCGCACCGCCCCGTTGCTCACCGTGCGGGCGGTCTGGGTGGGCAGCGAGGAGTTGATGAACGTGGGGGCACCGAAGGTGACGCCGCCATTGGTGCGAACAAAGCCGGGTGACTGGGGGATGGCCTGGGCGGAGAGACCCGCCAGCAGGAGGCCGGCACCAGCCAAGGGGAGAAGGGTCTTGCGCATGGTTGTGCAGAGGACGACCCTTCCGGTATGGCGATGGCAACGGTTCGGAGAGAGCCGAACGCGGGTTGTTTTAAGAATCAGACGCGCCCACCCGTGCTGCGCAAGGCCAGGGGCCGCCAGCCCCGCGGGCACTGCAACTGATCGCCGCGGCGGCTGAACCGCCCGGGGGATCCTCTTCCGCTGCAGGCCACCCCACGGGGGATGCCATCCTCGGCCTGCACCAGCGCCACGTAGCGCTCGCCGCCGGCGCGGGGGATCAGCAGCAATTGCACCTGCTGCGGCGCTTCGCTGATGCGGGCCTGCATGTCATCCGGCGGCTCCAGCCCGAGCACATCGAGATAACCGCTGAAGCCACCCCAGAAGAAGCGGGTGATCTCACCACCCACAAACCGCCCCAGCACCTCAGTGGCCCGGGCGCGGGCATCCTGCTGGGCCTCCTGGCTGGCCAGATCCGCCAACACCCGGTCGGTGGCGGCACCGGTGCGGCTGGCCAGCGGCGGCACCAGCGGCAACTGCACCAGGCCCGCCACCCCCAGCAGCGCCAGCACCGACACCACACTCACACGCAGGGCGATCGGCATCGATCACGGCGGTGGAACGTCGCCGGGACCCTAAACCCAGCAAGCCCGGTCGGCAGCCTGCCCCACCACGGCACAGCACCAACCGTCATGCAGCCGCAGGCAGCACGGGGGCGTCCAGCCGTGCTGCAGATGCCGCAGCGCAGCGCGGTTGGCATCCCAGTGCCAATGGCGCAAATCCTGAGCGATGCTGCCCCGCTGCCACTTGATGGCGGCCTCCTTGCGCACCCAGCTCTCCAGCACCGCCCGCCGCAGCGGCTCCGCCGGCAAGTGCTGCAGCCGCTGCCATTCGGCAGCGGGGAAAAACCGGCGCGCCACCCCATCGGCCAGCAGCGGCCGCCCCCCCCACTCCAGATCCACGCCGATGGGCCAGGGCGACCAGGCCAGCAGCAGCTGCGCACCGCTGTGGCTGAGGCTCACATGGCCCCAACCCGCCGCCAGGCTGGGCGGCTCGCCGGGGGGAGCGTGCAGGGGCAGATCCAGGGGAGAGCGCTGCAGCAAAGCCCCCAGGCACTGGCGCAGATGGCTGCGGCTGTGGCGGTAGCGCGGCTGCAGCGGCGCCGGCAGTTCGGCGCACCAGCGCCGCTCCTCGGCGGAGAGCAGGGGTGGCCACAGCAACGGCAGGGGCCGCAGCCACAACTGCGGATGCGGCGGTAGCGGCGATGGCGCCGGGGCAGCGGCCCCCGCCCTTAGGCTCCCGCCCAAGCATTCATCCACGGCATCCCCGTTCCATGGCCCTGCAGATCGGCGACATTGCCCCGGACTTCACCCTCCCCGATCAGAACGGCACCCCCGTGAGCCTCAGCGGTTTCAAAGGCCAACGGGTGGTGATCTACTTCTATCCCAAGGACGACACCCCGGGCTGCACCAAGGAAGCCTGCAACTTCCGCGACCAGTGGAGCCGTTTCGAGCAGCACGGCATCACGGTGCTGGGCATCAGCAAAGACGGCGCCAGCAGCCACGGCAAGTTCATCGCCAAATACAACCTGCCCTTCACCCTGCTCACCGACGCCGAGCCGTGCCCCGTGGCCGAGAGCTACGGCAGTTACGGCCTCAAGAAGTTCATGGGCCGCGAGTACATGGGCATGATGCGCCACACCTTCGTGGTGGATGGCGACGGCCGCATCGAGCGGGCTTACCTGAAGGTGAAGGCCGAAACCATGGCCGACGACATCCTCAGCGACCTCGCCCTCAACTGAGCCGGCCTCACCTGAGCAGGCCCACCGCCGGCAGGGCCGCCAGGGCCTGAAGGGCCAGGTCTGGGGCCCACTGCGGGGCCAGGCCCTCCGCCTCCAGCAGCGGCGCCAGCGCTTCCCCATCCCCACCGGTGAGCCACAGCCGCCGGCGGGGATCCGGGTGCAGCCGCGACAACTCCCGCCAGCCCAGGGCAATGGCGGCGGCGGTGGCCCGCCAACAACCCTGTTGCAGGGCCGTCTCGGTGTCCAGCGGCCAGGGGTCGGCGGCGGCCCAATCCACCGGCTCCGTTGGGGCCTGGGGTGCCGGCAACAGGGCAGTGGCCTGGGCCAGGCTGCGGCGCTGCAGGGCGGCACCGGCACTGATGCGGCCACCGCGAAAGCGCCCTTCGCCATCCACCCAGGTGAGGCTCAGGGCCGTGCCCGCATCCGCCACCAGGGCTGCGGCCCCCTCGGCGCGCCACGCCCCCCAGCCCACCAGGGCGCGGTCGATCCCCAGCCAGGGGGGCAGGTCGGCCAGGGGCACCTGTCCCAGGCTGATGGCGAGCTGGGGGGGCGGCGCACAGCCGGCGGGCAGGGGCCCCACGGCGGCCCAGGCCCGCAGCTGATCCCAGGCGGGGGGCTGGCCCGGGGCAGGCGGCGCGGCATGCCGGCAGCGCCAGCCCTCCGCAGACGCCTCCGCCCAGTGCCAGCGGCTGTTGCCCACCAGCAACAGCTGCGCCATGTCAGATGCCCTCGCCGGCCATCCCCGGCAGGTGAATGCCGCACTCCTGCTTGAGGCCGCCGAAACGGGTGGCGCGGCCGCTGACGCCGCCGTCGTCGGGGGCGCTGGAGTGCCAGTCGCCCACCGTGGAGTAGCCCTGCTCAAACAGCGGGTGTTGGGGCAGGTTGTGCTCCTGCATGTAGTAGTACACCTCGCGGTTGCCCCAATCCAGCAGGGGGCGCAGGGCCCAGCGGCCCCGCACCTGCTGCAGGGGCTGCATCGTTTTGCGGTGGTCGGTCTGCTTGCCGCGCACGCCGCTGGCCCAGCAGCTCACCTGCAGCTGCTCGAGGGCCTGATCCAGCGGCTCCACCTTGCGGATGCGGTGGTAGGTCTCCAGGTCGTCCAGCTGACCCGTCTCCCACAACTTGCCGTGCAGGGCCTCCATGCGGGCGGGGCTCATGGTGGCCTGGGCCACGTGCAGCTGCAGCCCCAGCTGGCGGGTCAGGCAGTCGGCGTAGTGGTAGGTCTCGGCCGGCAGATAGCCGGTGTCCACCCAGATCACCCGCACCGGGGCCTCCAGCTGGCTCACCAGGTGCAGCGACACCGCCGCCTGGATGCCGAAGCTGGTGGTGAGGGCAAAGCCGTCGCCGAATTGCCGCTGGCCCCAGCGCAGGCGCCCCAGCGCGTCGAGCTGCTCCAGCTCGGCACAGGCCTGGTCGGTGTCGATGGCGGCGGCCGTGGGGGTCATGGCCCCATCTTCCAATGCAGCCCCCACCCCCCTGGCCGGCGGGTGGCCCTGGTTAGGGTTCGCGCAACACCCATCCCAGCTCCGAACCGTGCCGCCAGCCCAGGCCGAGCAAGCACCCGTGGTGGTGGTGGGGGGCGGCTTTGGCGGCCTCAGCGCGGCGCTGCTGCTGGCCCGTGGGCCGGAAGCCCCACCGGTGCTGCTGATCGAGCCGCAGGGGCATTTTCTGTTTCTGCCCCTGCTCTACGAGTGCCTCAGCGGCGAGCTGCAGCGCTGGGAGATCGCCCCGCGCTACAGCACCCTGCTGGCGGGCAGCGGCGTGGCCTGGCTGCGGCAACGGGTGCTGGGGATCAACACCACTGCAGGCACCCTCAGCACCGATGACGGCCGCCAGCTCAGCTACAGCCAGCTGGTGGTGGCCACTGGAGGCCGCAGCCTCAGCTTCGGCATTCCGGGGGTGGCGGAGCACAGCCTTGGCTTCCGCACCCTGGCGGATGTGGATCGCCTGCAGGGCCTGATCGAGCGGCTGCGGCTGCGCAGCAAACCGCTGCAGCGGCTGGTGATCGTGGGGGCCGGCGCCAGCGGTGTGGAGCTGGCCTGCAAACTGGCCGACCTGCTCGACGGCGCCGCGGTGATCGAGCTGATCGAGCAGGGGGCCGACCTGCTGGCCGGCTCCAAGGCCTTCAACCGCGACCAGGCCCGCTCAGCCCTGCTGCGGCGCGATGTGCGGCTGCGCTGTGGCACCCGCGTGCTGGCCCTTGAGGCCAACGCCATCACGCTGGAGCCGGCGGCCTCGCCCGGGGGCCGCGAACAACTCAGCTGCGAAGCGGTGATCTGGACCGGCGGCGTCGGCGGCAGCGTGCCCCAGCTCACGCCGGACTTGCCCCTGGATCCACGGGGCCGGTTGCGGGTGAACCCCGAGCTGCAGGTGATCGACGCCCCCGGCTTGTTTGCCATCGGCGACGCCGCCCGTTCACCACTGGCCAGCGCCGAACCCGGTGGCGCCCCGGATGCGGGCAACCTCAACCCGGCCACCGCCCAGGTGGCCTACCAGCAGGCCCAGCAGGTGGCGGCCAACCTGCAGCGGCTGCGGCGGGGGGAGCCGCTGGAGCCCTTCGTGTGGAACGACCTGGGGGAAATGCTGGGGCTTGGGGTGGGGCAAGCCACCCTCACCGGCATGGGCATGACCCTGGCGGGCCCGGCGGCCTACCAACTGCGGCGCCTGGCCTACTTGGCTCGGCTGCCGGGCCTGCAGCACCAGCTCAAGGTGGCGGGCGGATGGCTGGCGGCCTGGCTCTAGGCCCGGCCCGGGCGACTCGCTTGAATCAAGCTGGACCGCAGCGCCATGACCGACACCACCGCACCCCAGGCCCTGTTGCTGGATGCCATGGGCACCCTGATTGGCCTGCGCCAGTCCGTGGGCAGCAGCTACGCCGCCCTGGCGGCTGAGCACGGCATCACGGTGGAGGCCAGCGCCATCGATGCCGTGTTCCCGCGGTTGTTTCGCGCGGCCCCGCCGCTGGCGTTCCCGGGGCTGGAGGGGGCGCCGCTGCGCGAGGCCGAGCTGGGCTGGTGGACCAACCTGATCGCCGCCTGCCTGGAGGCCTGCGGCCACGGCGAGCCGCTGCCGCCGCAGCTGGGGCCGGCCCTGTTTGCCCATTTCGCCGGCCCGGAGCCGTGGCAGGTGTACGACGACGTGGCGGAGCACCTGCAGCGCTGGCGGCAGCGCGGGCTGCGGCTGGCGGTGGTGAGCAACTTCGACCAACGCCTGCTGCCGCTGCTGGAGGGCCTGGGCCTGGCCCCCTGGTTTGAGGCGGTGGTGGTGTCCTCCCAAGTGGGGGCCGCCAAACCGGACCCCCTGCCCTTTCAACGGGCCCTAGAGGCGCTGCAGCTGCCCCCCGAGGCGGCCTGGCACATTGGCGACAGCCCTGAAGATGAGGCCGGAGCGCGCGCGGCGGGGGTGCGCTGCCTGCTGATCCGGCGCCCCAAACCGGCGGGCACCCCTTGAGGCAATCGATGCTGCTGGGCCGCACCGCCGGCCTGCGGCCCGCCCAATTGCGCCGTCTGGAGCGGCTCAGCCACCGCCGCCATCCGGAGCAGGGGGGTGCTGATCTGCTGGCCCTGCAGCGCCTGGCGGCCGAAAGCCAGGAGCTGGAGCTGCCCTTGAGCCTGGTGGTGGATGGCCGCGGCCTCTGCCGGCTGCTGTGGGTGGGGCCGCTGGAGCAATCGGGCCGTCTGCTGGAGCGCCTGCCAGGGGGGCCGCGGCGCCAGGGCAGCGACCTGCGGCTGATCACCTGCGTTGGGGGCCGGCGCCAGCTGGTGCCGGCGGGCAGCGAAGCGGTGGTGGGGCTGGATCTTGAGCCCCTGCAGTGGTTGCGGTATGGCCGTGAGCCGGCGGCGGGCGGGCAGTGGCCTGCGGCCCTGTTCGTGCCCAGCGGCGGCGCCTCCGGCCCCTGGCAGCTGTGGCAGCCGGGGGACCTGGCCGACCTGTGCAGCCAGGCCGACGCGCCCCCAGCGGCGGCGGCGAACCGGGGCGGCGGCCCACCCCGGCAGGCCAGCGGCGCTGAACGGGTGCTGCTGCTGGCCCTGAGCCCTGCGGATCCGGAGGAGGCGCGGCGGCAGATCGCCGAGCTGGAGGGGCTGGTGCGCAGCGCCGGCGGCCAACCGGTGGGGCTGGTGCTGCAACGCCACTCCGCCGCCACCGCCCAGGCCCTGTGGGGGGAGGGGAAGCTGCGGGAGGCGGCCCTGGAAGCGCGGCGGGTGCAGGCCTCCCTGGTGGTGACCGACCGGCAACTCACCCCCGCCCAGGCCCGCAACCTCGAGCGGGTGCTGGATCTCCCGGTGAGCGACCGCAGCGAGCTGATCCTCGACATCTTTGCCCAGCGCGCCGCCAGCGGCGCCGGCCGGCTGCAGGTGGAGCTGGCCCAGCTGCGCTACCGCCTGCCACGGCTGGTGGGCCGTGGCCTGAGCCTGTCGCGCCAGGGGGGCGGCATCGGCACCCGCGGCCCCGGCGAAACCCAGCTGGAGAAAGACCGCCGCGCCATCGCGCGCCGCATCGACAAGCTGCAACACGACGTGCAGAAACTCGGCGAGCACCGGGCCCGGTTGCGCAGCGGCCGCGGCGGGCAACGGCGCTTTGCCCTGGTGGGCTACACCAACGCCGGCAAGAGCTCGCTGCTGAATGCGCTCTGCAAACCCGAGGCCGGCCGCGGTGTGCTGGCGGCCAATCAGCTGTTCGCCACCCTGGATCCCACCACGCGGCGCCTGCTGCGCCCCTGCCCCTCCGGCGGCCCGCCGGAGGCGCTGCTGCTCACCGACACCGTGGGGTTCATCCGTGATCTGCCGCCGCCGCTGGTGGAGGCCTTCCGCTCCACCCTG
>JBIKKZ010000072.1:0-6951 GCA_044360095.1 Vulcanococcus sp.
GCTGCGCCACCTGCTGGAGCAGGGGGTGGGCGGGGTGATCCTGCTGGGGGGCAGCGCCGAAGAGCTGCGCCTGCGCTGCGCGCAGCTGCGGCAATGGGCCGGCCAGCCGCTGCTGCTCTGCGCCGAGGTGGAGGAGGGGGTGGGCCAACGCTTTGAGGGGGCCAGTTGGCTGGTGCCGCCGCTGGCCCTGGGGCAATTGCACGGCCGCGATCCTGAGCGGGCCGAGGGGCTGGCGGAGCGCTACGGCCGCTGCACGGGCCGCCAGGCGCGGCGGCTGGGGCTCAACTGGGTGCTGGGGCCCGTCTGCGACGTGAACAACAACCCCGCCAACCCGGTGATCAACGTGCGGGCCTGGGGGGAAACACCCGCCGCGGCCGGGGCCCTGGCGGCCGCCTTCCTGCGGGGATGCCAGGCCGAGGGGGTGCTGGCCTGCGCCAAACACTTCCCGGGCCACGGCGACACCAGCACCGATTCCCACCTGGCGCTGCCCGTGATTCCCCATGGCTGGGAGCGGCTGGAGGCGGTGGAGCTGCCCCCCTTCCAGGCGGCCATCGCCGCGGGGGTGGCCTCAGTGATGACGGCCCACCTGCTGCTGCCGGCCCTGGATGCCGAGCGGCCCGCCACCCTGTCGGAACCGGTGCTCACGGGGCTGCTGCGGCGGCGGCTGGGGTACACGGGCCTGGTGGTGACCGATGCGCTGGTGATGGAGGCAATCAGCGCCGAGCACGGGCCGGCGGAGGCGGCGGAGCTGGCCTTTCTTGCCGGCGCCGATCTGATCCTGATGCCCGCCGATGCCGAGGCCGCCCTCGATGGGCTGGAGCGGGCGGTGGAGGCGGGGCGCATCAGCCCGGCGCGGCTGCAGGCGAGCCTGGAGCGGCGCCAGCGGGCCCTGGCCCTCTGCCCAGCGGAGCCCACCCCGGAGAGCCTGGAGACCCTGCTGGCACAGCTGGAGCAACTGGTGAGCCCGCAGGATCGTGCCTTGGCGGCCGAGTTGCTGGAGCTGAGCCTGGAGATCCACGGCGGCGGGCCGCTGCCCAGGGGCCCCGGGGTGAACCTGATCCGGCTCGACAGCCAACTCAACAGCCCGCAGCTGCCGGCCCGGGCGCCGGCGTTGCTGCGCCCCGCCGCGGCCGGCTATCACACGCGCCTGCTGGATGGCCTCAGCCCCAGCCCCTGGAGCGGCGATCCCGACGCGCCCCTGGCTCTGGAGCGCCTGGGGGAGGGGCCGGTGCTGCTGCAGCTGTTGGTGCGCGGCAACCCCTTCCGGGGCAGCGCCGGCGGAGACGACCCCTGGCCGGCGGTGCTGCGCCAACTGCTGGCCGCCCGGAGGCTGGCGGGGCTGGCGGTGTACGGCAGCCCCTACCTGTGGCAGAGCCTGCGGCCGCTGCTGCCGCCGCAGCTGCCGGCGGCCTACAGCCCTGGCCAGATGCCCGAGGCCCAGGCCCTGGTGTTGCAGCGGCTGGGGCTGGCGGCCAGCGCCCTGGAGGGGGGCTTCACCGACTGAGCCCCACTAGCCTCGGGCCTGCTGCCCGCTGGCGCCCCCATGCTCAGCCTCTCGATGATCGTGCGCAACGAGGCCGCGCAGATCGAGGCCTGCCTGCGCTCGGTGCAGGGCTTCGCCGATGAGCTGGTGGTGGTGGACACGGGCTCCACCGACGACACCGTGGCCCGGGCCGAGGCCCTGGGGGCGCGGGTGGAGCAGATCCCCTGGCCAGGCGATTTCGCCCCGGCCCGCAACCAAGCCCTGCAATGGGTGAGCGGCGATTGGGTGCTGGTGCTCGATGCCGATGAACGGCTGCGGCCGGAGGCCTGGGCGCCGCTGCGGGCCCTGATGGCCCAACCGGATGTGCTGCTGATCAACCTGCTGCGCCACGAGCGGGGCGCCGTGCAATCGCCCTACTCCAATGTGAGCCGCCTGTTCCGCCGGCACCCGGCGATCCAGTGGAGCCGGGCGTACCACGCGATGGTGGACGACAGCGTGGCGGCGCTGCTGGAGCGCGAGCCCCACTGGCGCATCGCCGATTGCCCCCAACCCGCCCTCGACCACGACGGCTACCGGCCGGAGCTGCTGGCCCAGGGCGACAAGGCCCAGCGGCTGCGGGCCGCCATGGAGGCGGAGCTGGAGCGCTGCCCGGGCGACCCCTACGCCTGCGCCAAGCTGGGCAGCCTGGAGGTGGCGGAAGGGCAGCTCGAGCGCGGGCTGGCGCTGCTGCGGCAAGGGCTGGAGCGCTGCCCGGAGGGGGCCCATGCGGAGCGCTACGAGCTGCTGCTGCACCTGGCCATGGCCGAAGCGCCTCAACAACCAGAGGCCGCCGAAGCGCTCTACCGCCAGGCCCTGGCGGTGCCGCTGGCGCCGCGGCTCAACCTGGCGGCGCGGCTCAACCTGGCGGCCCTGCTGCTGGAGCGGGGCAACCCCCAGGAAGCGGAGGAGCTCTGCCAACGGGCCACCGCCGTGGCACCGGAGATCGGCCTGGGCTGGTACAACCTCGGCCTGATCCGCCGCCGCCAGGGGAATCTGGCGGGCGCCCTGGAGGCCTACCGCGAGGCCAGGCGGCTGCAGCCGGAGCACCCCGAAACCCACCAGAACCTGGCGGTGGCCCTGCTACTGGGGGGCGACATCGAGGGGGCCCGCAGCAGCTTCCGCCAGGCCATCACGCTGCTGGCGCAGCTGGGGCGCCACGAGGAGGCCCGCCACCTGCACCAACAGGCCGGAGCGCTGGTGAAGCTGGAGGCCTGAACCATGGCGATGCCCCTGGATGGTCGCGTGATCGCCGTGACCCGCGCCGAGCAGCACTTGGGGGAAGCGCGGCGGCTGTTTGAGCAGGCGGGCGCCACGGTGCTCGACCTGCCGGCCCTGGTGATCGGCCCACCGGACAGCTGGGGGCCCCTGGACGATGCCCTGGCTGAGCTGGAGGAGTTCCACTGGCTGGTGGTGTCCAGCGCCAACGGCGTGGATGCGGTGGAGCAGCGGCTGCGGCGCCTGGGTTCGGGCCTGGCCCATCGCCCCAGGGGCCTGAAAATCGCAGCGGTGGGCCGCAAAACCGCGGCGCAGCTGGAGGCCCTGGGGGCACCGGCCGATTTCGTGCCGCCCCAATTTGTGGCCGACAGCCTGATCGACCATTTCCCCGTGTCGGGTTGGGGGCTGCGGCTGCTGTTGCCGCGGGTGCAGAGCGGCGGCCGCACCCTGCTGGCGGAGGCGTTTGGAGAGGCCGGGGCGCGGGTGGTGGAGGTGGCCGCCTACGAATCCCGCTGCCCGGAGGCGCTGCCGGCCGCCACCGCGGCAGCCCTGGCGGCGGGCCAGGTGGATGCGATCACCTTCAGCAGCGGCAAAACCGTGCGCCACACCGCCCAGCTGCTGGAGCAGCGCTTTGGTGAGGGCTGGCGGCAGCCGCTGGAGGGGGTGGCGCTGGTGTCGATCGGGCCGCAGACCAGCCAAAGCTGCCTGCAGACCCTGGGCCGGGTGGATGCCGAAGCCGACCCCCACGACCTCGACGGCCTGGTGGCCGCCTGCAAACGGGCCCTGGCCCCGGCGCCGCCTAGAGGCTGAGCAACCGCCGCTGGCCGCCCTGGTTGAGCAGCAGACGGCCCTGGGCCACATCGATGCGCTCCACGCTCCAGCCCGGTGGCAACAGGGCCGGCAGGCCGGAGCCGGAGCAGCGCCCCCGGGGCCCCACGCACACCGCACCGCTCTGCCCTGGCGCCAGCTGCACAAACGCCTGGGGGCCGTAGCGGGAGCGCAGCACCCCCGTGAGCCGCAGGCCGTCTACCGGATCAGCGGCCGCCTGGGCGGGGGCCACCACCGGCGCGAATGGATCGGGGCGCCCCACCGGCAGGGCGGCCAGCACCTGCTCGGGGGAGGGCAGGGGGGTGAAGCCGGTGGCTGAAGCCCCCAAGGGAGGGGCCGATGCCACAGCTGCCGGCATCGGTGCAGGGGCCGACGCGGCGGGTGGATCCTGGCCAGGGGGCTGGCATGCCACCAGCGAACCAACGGCCAGGCTGATGGCCACGGGTCTCAGCAATGAGAGAACAGGCCTCATGGGTGTCAGGCGCGACGGGGCCACTGCCCAATCCTTGCGGCCACGTCAGCCACCACGGGCTGCCAATCCCCTGCCGACCGTTGGCGAAGGGTGGTGTGCGTGGGGTAGAGCCCAGGGCAAGCACCCTCCCGCCAACGCCATTCCGGGCAGTGGTGCAACAGCAGCAGGGTGGGGGTCCCCACCAGACCGGCCAGGTGAGCCACCATCGAATCGGTGGTCACCAACAGATCACAGGCCCTCAGCAGGGCTGCCCGATCCTCGAGGCTGGGCGCCTGGTCCACTTGGTCCTGCCAGGGCACCAACCAGTGCTGGCGATCCGCGGCGGTGATCTGCTCCTCACCGGCTCCGTACTGCAGCGACACCCACTGGCAGTTGGGCAGCTGCTGCAGGGGCCGCAGCGCAGCCAACGGCATCGAGCGGCCCTGGAGGTGCGAGCGCCCCTCCGCCATGGGATTGCCCTGCCAATGCAGTCCCACCAGGAGAGTGTCGGGTGTCGCATCCCGCAGGCTGCGCCAGCGATCCAGGGACCGTTGGGGCGGTTGGTAGTGCAGCGCGGCCAAACAGGCGGAGGCCTGCTCCAGCAGATCGGGCACCGCCAACCCCAACGACAGCAGCGGCAGAAACCGCTGGGCTGTGGATTGCTCGAGTGTTTCCGGGGTGAGGTAAGCGTCAACCAGCTGCAGGCCCCCGAAAAGAGGCTGCAGCGCAGCCGGGCCACACAACTCGATCCGCTGGCACATCGGCCGCAGCAGGGGCAGGAAACGCATCCACATCAGACAGTCCCCCAAACCCTGTTCCGCCACCAGCAGCAGCGTGGGGGGCGGAGGTTCGCTGCTCGGGTGCCACACCGGCAAATCGGGGTAGGCGTAAAGACCAATGGCGTTGTCGGCGAACAACCGGCTTTCAAACAACGGCCAGGCCTGCGGTGCCAGGCCCGATGCCAATAGCAATGTCGCCAGTGGCCAACGGATGTTGTGGTCGTTGGGGGCCCGTTCAAACGCCCGCTTGGCGCACGCCAACGCGGCCTGAAGCTGATCCAATTCCTGATGCACCAACGCCAGATTCACCAGGGCCTTGGGATCGCTCGGATTGGCTTGCACCACCTGCTCAAGCTGCTGTTGCGCCTCTGGCAAGCGGCCAAGGGCCTGCAAGGTCACCCCCCGCTGGCAGCGCGCCTGGGCATGGTCAGGCAGAAGCGTGAGGGCCAGATCCAGCTGCTCCAGGGCGGTCTCAGGCCGCTGCAGCTCCAGCAGCGCACCCGCCAGATTGTTGAGCACTTGGGGGCGCTGGGCATCGGTTGCCACCTGCAGGGCGCGCTCAAAGCACCCCAGCGCTTCGGTGGCATCGCCGTTGCTCAGCATCACGGCCCCCAGTTCATTGAGGCTTGGCACGTGGGTCGGCTGGGCGGCCAGGGCGGCGCGCAGGGCGAGCAACGCCCCCGTTTGGTCCGAGCGCCCCAGGGCTTCCACGGCTCGATCAAAGAATCGATCGGCGGCCTGGGAGGAGCGGTTGGAGCTAGTCGCGGCTCCGAATCCTTTGCCCATAGCCGCTCTGCACCAAATCACGGAAGCGGTCCAGGTTGGCCTGGAGCTCCTTGGTCACGATTCCCCCCAGGATTGACGGTTCCATCAGCGGTGCCAACACCCCCGGCAGCTCATAGCTCACGGTGAGTTTCACGGCGGTGGCCCCGGCCTCCGGGTAGAAGCGCACGGCGCCTTTGGTGGGCAGGCCCCCCACCGATTCCCAGTGCAGCTGCTGGGCCTCCACCCGCTGGGTGATGCGGGCTTTCCAATGGAAGCGGAAGCCCTGGGCCGCCAGGGTCCAATCGGTGAGGTCG
Organism: Vulcanococcus sp.; assembly: GCA_044360095.1. GTDB lineage: Bacteria > Cyanobacteriota > Cyanobacteriia > PCC-6307 > Cyanobiaceae > Vulcanococcus. Next base: position 5,875 of record JBIKKZ010000072.1, read on the forward strand.
GGATCACCCGGGGTGGTGGTCACCGACTCGATCCAATGCATCCAGCGGGGCATGGCCTCCAGATCGCTCCAGACGGTCCACACCTGCTCCACCGGGGCCTGGATGTCCGTGGTGACGGTGTGTTCGAGCCAACGGCCCATGGTGGTTCTCGGGAGGGGATCAGGCCACGGCGGCGTTGGTGGCCAGGGCCACCGGCCGCTCCAGAATGGCGGCGGCGGCCAGGCGCCCGCTCATGGTGGCGCCTTCCATGGAATCGATGTAGTCCTGCTTGGTGTAGCTGCCCGCCAGGAAGAAGTTGCGCACGGGGGTGCGCTGGTCGGGCCGGTAGGGCTCCATGCCGGGGGCTTCGCGGTAGAGCGACTGCGCCAGTTTGACCACATTGCTCCACACCAGCTTGAGGTTGGCGGCGGAGGGGAACAGGCGCCGCACCTGTTCATCAGTGGCGGCCACGATGTCGTCGGTTGTCTTGGGGATCCAGGGGTCGCCGGGGGTCAGCACGCACTGCAGCAACGACCCCAGGCCCTCCTTGCGGTAATCCACGGGGCTGGCCAGCGCCAGGTCGGCGAAGCAGCTGAAGTCGGCGTCGGCGGTGTAGAGCAGGTTGTCGAGGCCGGCGGGGCGGGCCAGATCGCGGCGGGCCGCCTCCTGCAGGGCGCCATCGCCCAGCTCCGTGACCCAGCCGTCGTAGCGCAGCTGCACGGTGGCCACCGGCACCGCCTCCAGCTGGTAGAGGTTGTCGAACAGGGGCCAACGGCGCCAGGCGGCCGGGATCAAGCGCTGGATGCCCGGCACATCGCAGGCCGCCAGGTAGGCATCGGCCTGCACCTGCCGGTCGCCCTCGGGGGTGCCGAGGGTCATCCCCGACACCTGGGTGACGCCCTCCACCTCCTCGAACTGCACCTCGGTGACGCGGTGGCGCAGGTGCAGCTGGCCGCCGCGCTGCTGGATGTAGTCGAGGATCGGGCCGGTGAGCCAGCGGTGGGGCGAGCCCTTGAGCAGGTTGAGCTTGGAGGCCTCGGTTTTGGCCGCAAACATCATGAAGATGGTGAGCATGCAACGCGCTGAAATCGCCTCGCA
>JBIKKZ010000073.1:0-6925 GCA_044360095.1 Vulcanococcus sp.
TGACCGGGGGGATAAGACCGCTTGGCGGACTTACGGGTGAGACCGGGAAGGTCTCCCAAGCGCCGCGTGATCCTCAGGCGAGGGCCGCGGTAGCGAGACATAAAGGAAACGGATGCGGTTGAACCGGGAGCGGCAGACCTGAGAGCATGGGGCTCTGGAGTGGTGCCACGCCAGCCGACCATCCTATCTCCCGGGGTTGTTTAAGCCCCCAGCGCCCCCATGAGGCCCCGATGAACCGCTTGCTGCAGGTTGTGCTGCTGGCCCTGATCGGCTTCTACCGCCAGGTGATCTCGCCGTTGCTGGGGCCGCCCCGCTGCCGCTTCATCCCCAGTTGCAGCGCCTATGGGCTGGAGGCGATCGAGCGGCATGGGCCCTGGCGCGGCAGCTGGCTGACGCTGCGTCGCCTGTTGCGCTGCCACCCCTTGACCCCCTGCGGCTGCGACCCGGTGCCCGATTGATGGCGGAGCTGGTGTTGATCACCCGCCAGGGCTGCTGCCTGTGCGAAGGCCTCGAGCAGAAGCTGCGCCAGCTGGAGCAGCCCCTGCAGTGCCTGGATGTGGACCACCACCCCGCGCTGCTGGAGCGGTACGGCCTGGAGGTTCCCGTGCTGCTCTGGCGCGAGGGCGGCGCCGAGCGGGAGCTGCCGCGGGTGTCGCCCCGCCTGGCGGCCCCGCAGCTGGCCGCCTGGTTGCGGGGCCAGGGCTGTCTTGCATGAGGCTCACGGGACTGGTTCCCGCGGTGACCCCCATCCCCTGAGATCCGCTTAAAACGGGCTGGTCTGCCCAGCGGTGATGTCCCAGCGTCTCCACCCCTTGCTGCGCCAGGTGGGTCTGGCGGTGCCGCCGGGGCTGGACAACGCCGATGTCACCACCGTGAGCTGTGATTCGCGGCGGATCGGTGCGGGCACCGTGTTTGTGGGCCTGCCCGGCACCCAGGTGGATGGGGGTCAGTTCTGGCCGGAGGCCTTGCAGGCCGGGGCGGTGCTGGCGGTGATCGGCCCGGCGGCGGCAGCGGCCCGCCCACCGGCCGATGGGGATCCGGTGCTGGTGGTGGCCGATCCGGTGGCCCGTTGGGCGGGCCTTCTGGCGGCGGAGTTCTGGCAGCAGCCCAGCCAGCGGTTGCGCCTGATCGGCGTCACCGGCACCAACGGCAAAACCACCACCACCCACCTGATCGAACACCTGGCGGACCACTGCGGCAGCACCACGGCGTTGTTCGGCACCCTGGTGAACCGCTGGCCGGGCCACAGCGTCACCGCCCAGCACACCACCGCCTTTGCCGATCTGCTCCAGGCCCAGATGGCCCTGGCGGTGGAGGCCGGTGCCGGCATCGGTGCCATGGAGGTGAGCTCCCACGCCCTGGATCAGCAGCGGGTGGCGGGCTGCCGCTTCGCCGGCGCTGTGTTCACCAACCTCACCCAGGACCACCTCGATTACCACCCGTCGATGGAGGCCTACTTCGAGGCCAAGGCCAGCCTCTTCGCGCCGCCGCTGTTGGATGCGGCGGCTCAGGTGGTGGTGAACGCAGACGACCCCTGGGGCGCCCAGCTGGCGGCCCGCCTGGGCGAGCGCTGCTGGCGCAGCAGCCTGGAGCCCGCCACGGAGGCCGAGCTGCGCATCGAGCAACTGCAGCTGGGGTCCGATGGGGTGCGGGGCGTGTTGCTGAGCCCCCTGGGGTCGGGGGCGTTTCGCTCGCCCCTGCTGGGCCGCTTCAACCTGATGAACCAGTTGCAGGCGGTGGGGGTGCTGCTCCAGCAGGGGCTGCCGCTGGCCCGATTGCTCGAGGGCCTGGAGAGCTTCCGCGGTGTGCCTGGCCGCATGGAGCGGGTGCGGCTGGAGGGGGTGGAGGCCGCCCAGCCCGCGGTGCTGGTGGATTACGCCCACACCCCCGATGGCCTCGAGAGTGCCCTCAACGCCTGCCGGCCGTTTGCGGCCGGTCGGTTGATCTGCGTGTTCGGGTGCGGCGGCGATCGGGATCGCACCAAGCGGCCGCTAATGGGGGGCATCGCCGCCCGGTTGGCGGATCAGGTGGTGGTCACCTCCGACAATCCGCGCACGGAGGATCCCCAGCGCATCCTCGAAGACGTGGTGGCCGGCATCCCCGCGGGCACGGCCCTGCAGGTGCAGGCCGACCGGGCGGTTGCGATTGCCCAGGCCATCGCCGACGCCCACGTTGACGATCTGGTGCTGATCGCCGGCAAGGGCCATGAGGACTATCAGATCCTCGGCACCACCAAGGTGCACTTCGACGACCGCGAGGAGGCGGAGAAGGCCCTGCGGGCCCGCCTGGCTTAGCCCAGAGCGCTTAGCGCCTCCAGCAGCAGATCGATCTCGTCGTCGGTGGTGGTGATGTGGGTGCAGGCACGCAGGCAATCGGGATCATCGAGGCGGCGGATCCAGATGCCCTGCTCGCCCAGTTCGTTTACCACTGCCGCCGTGCTTGGGCCCTCCAGGGTGAAACTCACCAATCCCGCCGGCGGTGGTTCGGGCATCAGCGTTTCGACCCCGGCGATGCCCTGAAGCCCGCGCCAAAGCCGTCCGCTGCGGGCCTGGATCCGCGCCAGCCGCTGCTCGGCGGTGCCCTCCGCCTCCAGCAAGTCCAGCGATGTGGCCAGGCCGCTGCACAGGGGCAGGCAGGAGGTGGCCACCTCAAACCGGCGGCCGTCGCGGTGGAAGCTGCTGGCGGCGCTGCTCTCGTGGGCCAGGCTGCGCCAGCCGATCAGGGTGGGCTGGGCCTGCTCCAGCAGCCGCTCCGAGAGGGCCACACCCCCCAGCCCCTCGGGCCCGCAGCACCACTTGTGGCCGGTGAACGCATAGATGTCCGCGGCGGCGGCGGCCTCCGCCACCGGCAGGCTCCCCATCGATTGCGCAGCATCCACCAGCAGCCAGGGCTGGCGGGGGTGGCTTTGCAACAGCTCGGCCACGGCGGCGATCGGCATCACCGAGCCGGTGTTCCACAGCAGGTGGGAGAGCACCACCAGACGTGTGCGCGGGGTGAGGGCGTGCTCCACCGCCGCCAGCACGGCTTTCGGCAGCTGGGCCTGGGGGGTGCTGCGGCAGAGCTGCTGCACGGGCAGATGCTTGATTGCGAGCTGTTTGCGCCGTGCCAGTTCCTGGCAGGCGGCCACCACGCCGGGGTGCTCGCAGTCGCCGATCAGCAGTTCATCGCCGGGCTGCCAGGGCAAGCCCCACAGGGGCAGCACGCAGCCGCTGGTGACGTTTTCCGTGAGGCTGATGCGCTGCGGCCCCACCCCGCAGGCCGCCGACAGGCAGCGGCGCACCCGCGCGACCTCCTGTTCGATGAACGGCCACACTGTCGTTGTGAAGGGGCCCAACTCCTGGATGCGGCCCCAGCTGGCGGTGATCGCCTCCAGGGATGGCGTGGGCAGCGGGCCCTGGCCGCCGTAGTTGAAGTAGGTCTTGTTGGCCAGGGCGGGCATCAGGGCCCGCAGGCTGGTCATCAGATCACCTGGCCCACCATCACCGCCGCCACGGCGGAGAACAGGGTGATGCCGAGGGCGGTAAAGGGGTTCTGGCCCTGGGCCACCGCGAAGCTGGTGATCACGCCGGCGCCGAGGCAGGCCACGGCCAGTTGGGTGGTGAGGGCGGGGCGCTGGTCCACGGGGGCGGCAAATCGCTGCGGGCAGCTTGCTGGCCCCGGTTTGCCTGCGCTTGGCTCGGCCGCGGGTTCGTTACCTGGCGTTGGGCTTCGTTACGCGCCGCAATGGGAGGAGGCGGGGCGGGCCCGGCCGCCGCTGGCCCACTGCTGCAGGGCCTCCAGCTGTTCCCGGGCCGTGCGCGAGAGCGGCACCAGCTGCGCGGCGGCACTGATCAGGTCGGCTTCGCCGAAGTCGCGGCCGTCGCTGAAGGCCTGGTGCATGGCCTCGATCACCACCTGCTCCAGCTCCGCCCCCGAGAAGCCCGCGGTGCGATCCACCACCACCTCCAGGGGCAACCGGTGTTGGGGCCGGCGCCGCTTGAGCTGCAGGTCGAGGATGGCGCGGCGCTCGGCGCTGTCGGGGAGATCCAGCAGGAAGATCTCATCGAAGCGCCCCTTGCGCAGCAGCTCCCCCGGCAGGCGCTCCACGCCGTTGGCGGTGGCCACCACAAACACGGCGCTGCTCTTCTCCGCCATCCAGGTGAGCAAGCTGGCCAGCACCCGCTGGCTGGTGCCGCCGTCGCTGCGGCCATCGCCCGAGCCGCCGAAGCCCTTGTCGATCTCATCGATCCAGAGCACGCAGGGGGCCATGGCCTCCGCGCGCTGAATCATGTCGCGGGTGCGGGCCTCGGAGGCCCCCACCAGCCCGGCGAACAGGCGACCCACATCCAGCCGCAGCAGCGGCATGCTCCAGCTGTGGGCGATGGCCTTGGCGGTTAGGGATTTGCCGGTGCCCTGCGGGCCCACCAGCAGCACCCCCCGCGGCAACGGCAGGCCGTAGCGGCGCGCCTCATCGCTGAAGGCCATGTGCCGCTGCTCCAGCCAGCGCTTGAGGGCATCGAGGCCGCCGATGTCCGCCGGGGTGGCCTCGGTGGGGCAGTACTCGAGCAGTTCGCTGCGGGCGACGGCCTGGCGTTTCTCCTCCAGCACCTCCTCCAGGTCTTCGATGCCCAGCTGGCCGCGGCTGGCCAGGCCCCGCGCCGCCACCTGGCGGATGCGCTGTTCGCTGAGGCCGCTGCAGCTGTGGGTGAGCTGCTCCAGCAGCTCCTCCGGCAGGCTTTGCCCGCTCGCCTGGGCAATGCTGCGCAGCAGCGCCTGGATTTCTCCCTGCTCCGGCAACGGCAGATCCAGCAGGGTGATGCACTCCTCCAGTTCCCGCGGCAGCTGCCAGTCCGCCGCCGTGATCACCACGGTGTGGGGCCGCTGGCGCAGGCTGGTGGCCAGGTTGCGCAGCTTGCGGCAGATGCTGCTGTCGTCGCTGTAGCGGTGGAAGTCGTGCAGCACCAGCAGGGCCCCCTGCTCGGCGGGCACCGCCGCCAGGCTGTCGAGGGCCGCCAGCGGGTTGCGGGCCGCTTCGCCATCCCGGCCGGCCCAGCCCTGCAGGCCGCTGATGAAATCCCAGCGGGCCAGCTGGCGGTTGCCCAGCCGTTTGGCGGCGGCCGCCAGCAGCGCGGCGATGCGCTCCTCCTCCTGGCTGCGGATCCAGAGGATGGGGGTGCGCGCCCGGATCAACAAATCCAGGTGGTCGGCCCAGGCGCGGCTCATGGTTGCTGCAGCCGTTGCAGGGCCGCCCAGCGCGGGTCGATGGGGGGGGGGGCATCGGCGTCTGCACCGCTGGCTGCGGCGCCGGGGCTGAGCCTGGGGCCCGGGCAGTTGGCCCCGCAGCGGTTCACCACCGGCAGCTGCAGGTGCAGCTGCTCGAACACCCAATGCTCCGGGTCAAACAGGCCGCGGGGATCGAGGCTTTCGCACAGGGCATCGGGGTCGAGCTCCAGCACCCCCTGGCCCCCCTCCAGCACCAGCTCCGGCTCCAGGCCCTGGGCCCGGGCCTCCTCCCCCAGCCACAGCACTTCACGGGTCCGGAAGGCCAGGGGGTGGTTGAAGTGCTGCAGGCAGCGGTCGCAGCAGAGGGTCACGATCGTGCTGGCCTCCCCCTCCAGCTCCAGGGCGTTGCCCCGGTGCAGGGCCGAAAGGCTGCCGCGCACCGGGGTGAGGCTGTCGAGCTCGCTTAGGGGCTGGTCGATGCGCCAGTGGCGCCCATCGGCCTGCAGCTTCAGTTCTTGCAGGTTGATGGGCCGCAGATCATCCCCTTGGGGCGCTGGGGCTGGAGGCCGGCCCATCGGCTTATTTCTTGGTCTTCGGTTCGAAGGGCAGCCGGTCGCTGCCGCTCACGGTGGCCGTCACGGTTTTGGCCTCTGACGCCAGCTGCTGGTCAAGGATCGCCTGCAGGTTGTCGGGCAGGGCTTCGCGGGTGAGCAGGAAGGTCTGCACGGCCTGGAAGATGTTGGCGATCACCATGTAGAGCAGCACCCCCGCTGGCAGGGGGAAGAACAGAAACATGCCGGTGATCATCACGGGGGTGATCTTGTTGGCGGTGGCCTGCTGGGGGTTGGCGGGCATGCCCATGCCCGAGAGGATCTGGCTCGCGAACAGGCTGGCGCCGAAGGCAGCCACCAGGATGGCGATGTCCCAGTTGATGGCGCCATCGGTGTAGAAGCCCACCTGGCCGAGGGCTTTGATGAACAGGAAGCCGCTGCGGGCCGCCAGGCCAGGGATCTTGGCCTCCACCACCGCATCGCCGGGGGCGATGGCATGGATGGTGCCGTTCTGATCCACGCTCACCACCCCGTCACCCTTGGTGACGCTCCAGGTGGGCGTGAAGCTGCTGCCGTCCTCCACACCGCTGAGCACGGAGGCGAAGCTGGCCCCCTCTTTGGTGTGCAGGCTCACGGTTTCGGTGTCGCCCACACCGAGCTTGGTGCCCTTCTCCAGGCTGGCGATCACCGGCACGTGCTGGGTGGCGGTCACGAAGATCGAGTGGCTGGCGGTGTTGAACGGCTTGGGTTCAACGGTGGCGATCTGCTCGGCCGGCAGCACCTTCAGGTTGAGGGTGTAGGGCACATCGGCGAACGGTGAGCCCCGCAGGGTGGCGAACAGGGCAAACAGAATCGGCATCTGCACCAGCAGGGGCAGGCAACCCGCCAGGGGGCTGCCGAACTCCTGCATCAACTTGCCCAGTTCTTCCTGCTGTTTCTGGGGGTTGTTGGCGTACTTGGCCTTGATTTCCCCCTGGCGCTTCTGCATCACCGGCTGGGCGATGCGCATGCGGCGGGCGTTGCGGATGGAGCCGGCGCTTAGGGGGAACAAAGCCAGACGGATCACCACCGTGAGGGCAATGATCGCCAGGCCGTAGCTCGGCACCAATCCGTAGAAGAAATCGAGGATCGGCAGCAGCAGGTTGTCGGAGATGTAGCCGATCACGTCGCGC
>JBIKKZ010000074.1:0-6886 GCA_044360095.1 Vulcanococcus sp.
CAGCCCGGATCCGAGGGCCCCCAGCTTCACCGGCAGCATCACCAGGAACACGTAGGCAAACAGGCTCACCGTGTTGATGCCGTAGGGCAGGGCCGTGCGGTCGTCGCGCCCCTCGGCGCTGGCCAGCCGGTGGGCCTGCCAGGCGTAGGCCAGGTTGCCCACCATCAGGCTGATGCCGGTGGCGGGCAGCACCGTGCCCAGCAGCAGGCGGTCCGGGTAGCCGAGCACCCCGCGGCAGAGCCCCAGGATCAGCAGGATTCCGATCAGGTTGTCGAGCCCCAGCCCCAGCAGGCCATCCAGGTCGCCGGCCACGAACCAGCGGGGGCCGCGTGGCGGCAGGACGGTTGCGTTCATGGGGCTGGGCTGACGGCCGCGGCGCTCACGGCCCATAGGCGCTCGCAGGCTGCAGCGTCCTGGGCCGCTGGGGGCATGCGGCAGGGCGCGGGGTGGCCCTTGAGGTTGGCCGGGCCGCCCGGGCCGTAGAACACGCCCGGCTGGGCCTGCGGCGCCGTGGCGGCGAACAGCTGCGGCAGGGCCCCCATGGCGGCGCTCTGAAACAACGGATCCATCAGCCGGTAAGCCAGGGCCTCCAGGCGCGAGCCGCGGGCCGCCACCGAGGTGGGTTGCAGGTTGGTGCGGGCCAGGCCGGGATGGGCCACCAGGGATTGCACCGTGCTGCCGGCGGCGCTCAGCCGGCGCTGCAGCTCCAGGGCCGTCATCACATTGGCCAACTTGCTCTGCCCGTAGGCGCCCCAGGGGTCGTAGCGCCGCTCGGATTGGAGGTCGTCGAACTGGATGCGGCCGAAGTACGCGGCCCCGGAGCTCACGTGCACCACCCTGGCGCCCGGCCGCCGCTCCAGCAGGGGCAGCAGCGCCTGGGTGAGGGCGAAGTGGCCCAGGTGGTTCACCGCCAGCTGCAGTTCATGGCCCTGGGCGCTGCGCAGCAGCGGTGGCGCCATCACGCCGGCGTTGTTGATCAACAGATCGAGGCCGCTCTGGGCCGCGGCCACGGTGCTGGCTGCGCGGCGCACGCTCTCCAGGTCCGCCAGGTTGAGCTCCAGGGGCTCCAGGCCGCTCAGCCCCTCCGCCGCCAGCTGGGTTGCGGTCTGCTCCGCTTTGGCCAGGCTGCGGCAGGCCAGCAGCACCGTGGCCCCCTGGGCCGCCAGGGCCCGGGCCGTCTCCAGCCCCAGGCCGCTGTTGGCGCCGGTCACCAGGGCGGTGCGGCCCTGAAGCGAGGGGATGTCTGCGCGGGTCCAGGCCATGGGCAAGCCGATCACGGCGCCCATCGTGTCGCCCGCAGCTCCACTGGCGTGGCTCAGTCTTCCGGGAACAGCAGCGTGGCCAGTTCGTCGGGATCCACGTCGTAGACGCGGGCCAGGCTGGTTTCGATGGCGGCGGTGACTTCGCCCGGCAGGAAGCGCATGGCGCTCAGGGCGTCATCGGCGATCTCATCGGTGAGCAGCTTGTCGCCCCCGAGCTTTTCATCGTTGATCACCGCCATCACCCAGCTCTGGTAGGCGTAGACCAGATCGGAGAATTCCAGATCCGGGTCGTTGAAATCCAGGGCCATGGCTGCGGGTGCCGCGTCTGTCAGCAGTCTGCCGGCTGGTGGGGAGGATGGGCACCATGACAACGGCATCCCCCGACCCCCTGGCCCTGCAGGCCACCCTGGTGGACTTCGCCCTGGCGGAGCTGGTGCGCCAGCACCGCTCCAGCTTTCAGCCCCTGTGGAGCGCTGAAAGCTGGGCCAAGCTGCTGATCTGGCTGGCCCTCAATTGCGGCTGCAGCGGCGATGAAGCGGGCCTCAAACCCTTTGCTGCGGCCCTAGGCCCCGCCCAGACCGGCCGCATGCGTCGGGTGTTTTTCGAGCGCGAAATCGACGACCTCGACCTGCGGTTGATGGCCGATCCGGCCGAGCAACAGCTGCTGGTGCTGCCCCAGGGCCCCGCTGATCTGGTGCTGCAGCCCGACGCCATTGCCCAGGCCCTTGAGCGGGTGGGGCTGGCGGAGCGGGTGGTGGCTGACCGCAGCCGTTGGCAGCGCCTGGAGGCGTTGGTGGCCATTCCCTGGCGCCAGGGGGAGCCATGCAGCTGATCGCCCGCTACCGCAACGCCGGCTACGAAGCCCTGGCCGATGGGGTGATGGCCTTTTTTGAACGGCGGGCGGATCTGCAGCGGCCGGGGGTGGCCTTCGGTCCTGACGGCGGCGCCGAGCCGGCCAAGGTGTCGACCGACATCAGCCTGGTGGCGATCGATCGCTCCGATCCGGAGGCGTTTGCCCTGGCGGAGGTGATCCTGCGGGGCGTGTCGGCGGCCCTGGAGCAATACCTCAAGGAGCGGCCGCTGTTCCGCAGCTGCTGCCCCGAGCAGGAGCTGTTTGTGAACCCGATCTTCAACCTGCAGCGCTACGCCCCTGGGGAAGGCTTCAAGCGCTGGCACTGCGATTGGACCATCAGCGATGAGGCCACGGAGCCGGTGCACCGCGTGCTGGCCTGGATCCTTTATTGCGACACCGTGCCGGAGGGCGGCACGGAGTTTCATTGGCAGCAGCACCACGAGCAGGCCGAGCGGGGCAAGCTGGTGATCTTCCCGGCCGGGCCCTCCCACATCCACCGCGGGCGGGTGAGCCACGACCACAGCAAAACGATTGCCACCGGCTGGATCAATGCCGGCAGCCGGGAGGGCTATCTGCGGCGGTTGGCCGCGGGTTAGTGCTTTTCGATGTTGGGCTGGTGCCGCTCGGGCGGCCACACCATCGAGTACTCCACCTGCTGCGGGAAGGGGATTTCGATGTTGTGCTGTTTGAAGGCGCTCCAGATCGCCTGGTTCACCTCGCTGCAGATGCCCACGTTGTCCATCGGGTTGGCGATCCAGAAGCGCAGGGCGTAGTTGATGGCCGAGTCGCCGTAGCTGAGCAGCAACCCCTTGGGGGCGGGTTGCTTGAGCACCCGCGGCACCGAGAGGGCGGTGGCCTCCAACAGGGCGATCACCGCCGATGGGTCGTGGTGGTAGGCGGCCCCCACGCTCACCTGGCTGCGGCGCATACGGTCGCTGGCGGTGTAGGTGGTGGCGGCTTCGGTGAAGAACACCTGGTTGGGGATCAGCAGCTCGGCGTTGTCGCGATCCCGCCACAGCAGGGTGGCCCGCAGGCCCAGCTTGCGCACCTCGCAGGGGTCGCCATCGATCATCAGCACCTCCCCCGGCCGCACCGAGCCCTCAAACAGCAGCCAAAGGCCGCTCACGAAGTTGGAGAACACCTCCTTAACGCCAAAGCCCAAGCCCACCGACAGGCCGCCGGCGACGGCAAGCAGGGCGGTGGAGTTGAAGCCCACGTGGAAGGCGATCGCCAGGATTCCCACCCCCACCACCGTGTAGCGCAGGATCAGCTCCAGGGCCTTGCGGCTGCCCTCGCTGATGCCGAGAAATCGGTGCGCCAGCCAGGCCATCGCCGCCGCGGGCGGCCCGGAGCCCAGCAGCAGCAGGTAGATCACCAGCAGCGAGCCGAACACCTTGCCCAGCTCAATCGAGGTGCCGAACAGCTGCCCCACGGGGATCACCGCCAGGTCGCTGATGCTGTCGAGCCTGTTGATCAGCGCCAGGGTGGCGACAAGCAGGTACAGCGGCCGCAACAGCCGGCTGAGCAGCTGATGCACGCGCTCCTCGGGTAGCCAGCGCCGCAACAACAGCTCCAACAGCTGCAGCAGGTTCCAGCCCAGCCACAGGGCGGCCAGGAACAGCAGCAGGCCATGGGCGTGGTCGGCCACGGGCAGCAGCAGGCTGAACAGCAGCGCCAGGCCTGGGCCGCAGAAGGCCAGCAGCAGGTCGCGCCAGCCCCGTCGCAGGCCAATCGCCACGATGCGGTGCCGTATCAGCCTGCGCATCAACAGCACCGCTGCCACGAAGGCCAGCACTTGCAGCAGCACGTCGCTGCGCTCCAGATACCCCACCCAGCCCAGGGCTTCGCGCACCAGATCCCTCATCGCGGCCTCCGCAGGATCGCGATCAGGCGCTCCGTGGCCAGATCCGGTTCCAGCAGGCCGAACAGCACCGGCACCATCACCTCCGTTTCCACCTCACGCAGGCGCGTGTCGTCCTGGTGCACGTCCGCCAGCAGTTGCTCAGCCCCGCGTGCCTGTTGGCTTGCTTGCACCATCGCCGCCAACACACTGGAGCTCTGCACCGGAATGCTCACGTGGGGGTTGGCGGGCAGGAAGCTGAGGGTGTCGAGGGTGAAGCCGCGCTGCACCAGAGGCCCCACGCTGAAGCGGATCAAGTCCAGGCTCATCGCCCGTTGGGCGGCACTGGAGTTCCGCCCCAGGGCCAGCACCCGCAACCGGTTGACGGGGCTGGAGCCATGGGCGGTGCCATTGGGCAGTGGGCTCACCCCAAGGTGGGGTCCCAGCTTGCGCCGCAACAGATCCAGATCGCCGCTGCTGCAGCTCACCCAGGCCAGGCTGCCCCGGCTGAGGCTTTGGCGCAGGTCGGTCTGGGTGGGCATGAAGCTCACCCGTTGTTGATCGCTCGCCTGCTGCAGCCACGCGAACCAGCTGCGGATTTGGGCCCGTTCCAGGGGGGTGGGTTGGCGCCCCAGGGCCGCTGCGGTGAGCCCCGGAATGGCGCCGAAGGCCCCGGCGGTCCACACCAGCTGGCGGGTTTCCATCGCCAGTCCCACCGGCACGCCGGCGGCGCTGGTCTCCAGGAGGCCACGCAGGCTGGTGGGGGGAGTTTGCAGTTGGCGCTTGTCGTAACAGGCCAGCTGGGGGAAGAGGATGAGTGGCTGGCCCGCCACCTGGCCGCGGCGGTTGCGCACGCGGTTCAACAGTTCAGGGCTGCTGTTTTGGCGCAGCTCGGGGGTTTCCGGCATGGGATCCACCAGGCCCGCCTCCAGCAGGCTTGTGGCACTGTCGCCTCCGGTGAACACCAGATCGGGCCCCAGGCCGGCACGGTCCCTGATCTGCAGGTGCCGGCGCAGTTGGCCCTCCGGGTAGAGCGACAGCTGCACCAGCACGTTGGGGTTGAGGCGCCGGAAGTCGCGAATCAGCAGTTTGAAGCGCTGGCGAAACAGGGCCGCGTTCTCGCTGCTGAGGTTGTTTGCGTCCTGAACGCTCACCGCCACGTAGAGCATCACGGGCAGCCGCTGGCGCCATGGCAGGCATCCCCCCAGCAGTGCCGCCAGGCCGACAAGGCCCGCCAGGCCCGCCAGGGCCCCATGGGGCCGTCGATTCAGCAGACCAGGCAGGCCCACGGCACGCCCCAGCTGGGCTGATCATCCCCCAGGCCAGGCCCTTTTGCGAGCATGGCCCGATTGCCCGTGCCCGCCGCCGTGACCGACGCCCTGCCCAAGACCTACGACCCGGTGGGCACCGAGGCCCGCTGGCAACGGGCCTGGGAGCAGAGCGGGGCTTTCCATCCCGATCCGGCCGCCCCCGGTGAACCGTTTTCGGTGGTGATCCCGCCGCCGAACGTCACCGGCAGCCTGCACATGGGCCACGCCTTCAACACGGCCCTGATCGACACGATCGTGCGTTTCCAGCGCCTGCAGGGCAAAAACGTGCTGTGTCTGCCCGGCACCGACCACGCCTCGATCGCGGTGCAGACCATCCTCGAGCGGCAGCTCAAGGCCGACGGGCTGCGCAAGGAGGATCTCGGCCGTGGGGCCTTCCTGGAGAGGGCCTGGCAGTGGAAGGCCGAGAGCGGCGGCACGATCGTGGGCCAGCTGCGGCGCCTCGGCTACTCCGTGGATTGGCAGCGGGAGCGCTTCACCCTCGACGACGGCTGCAGTGCGGCGGTGGTGGAGGCCTTCAACCGGCTGCATGAACAGGGGCTGATCTACCGCGGTGAATACCTGGTGAACTGGTGCCCCGCTTCGGGTTCGGCGGTGAGCGATCTGGAGGTGGAGATGAAGGAGGTGGACGGCCACCTCTGGCACTTCCGCTATCCGTTGAGCAGCGGCGAGGGCTTCCTGGAGGTGGCCACCACCCGTCCGGAAACCCTGCTGGGGGACACCGCCGTGGCGGTGAACCCCAAGGATCCCCGCTACGCCGCCCTGGTGGGCCAAACCCTCACCTTGCCGCTGGTGGGCCGCCAGATTCCGATCGTGGCCGACGACCACGTGGATGCGGCCTTCGGAACGGGGTGCGTGAAGGTGACCCCCGCCCACGACCCCAACGACTTCGCGATCGGTCAGCGCCACAACCTGCCGCTGATCACGGTGATGGCCAAGGACGGCTCGATGAACGAAGCCGCCGGTCGCTTCGCGGGGCTGGATCGCTTCGAGGCCCGCCAGGCGGTGGTGGCGGCCATGGAGGCAGAGGGGTTCCTGGTGAAGGTGGAGGACTACCGCCACAGCGTGCCCTTTTCCGATCGCGGCAAGGTGCCGGTGGAGCCCCTGCTCTCCACCCAGTGGTTTGTCAAAACCGAGCCCCTGGCGGCCCGTTGCCGCGAGGCGCTCGAGAGCGCCGATCCCCGCTTCGTGCCGGAGCGCTGGAGCAAGGTCTACCGCGACTGGCTCACGGACATCCGCGACTGGTGCATCTCCCGCCAGCTGTGGTGGGGCCACCGCATCCCCGCCTGGTTCGTGGTGAGTGAAACCGGCGGCCAGATCACCGACAGCACCCCCTACGTGGTGGCTCGCGATGAAGCGGAGGCCCGCGCCAAGGCCGAAGCCCAGTTCAGCGGCAGCACCCATGCCCACCCCCTGGTGTTGGAGCAGGACCCCGACGCCCTCGACACCTGGTTCTCCAGCGGCCTCTGGCCTTTTTCCACCCTGGGCTGGCCGGATCAGAACGCCGCCGATCTGGCCCGTTGGTATCCCACCAGCGTGCTGGTGACCGGCTTCGACATCATCTTTTTCTGGGTGGCCCGGATGACGATGATGGCCGGCGCCT
>JBIKKZ010000075.1:0-6862 GCA_044360095.1 Vulcanococcus sp.
TGGGCGGGCAGTAGAAGGCCATCGGGTGCTCCACCCGGCTGACCCCACAGCCCTTGGCCTGGTCTCCGGCAAACAGCAGGCTGGGCTGCTCCCGGCTGCGCCAGTAGCGCTGCAGCAGCTCGTGGGCGGCGCGCAGGTAGCGCTTGCGCTGCTCCGCTGGCGAGCCCTCCGGGTTGGTGCGCAGGGTTTCCAGGGCCCTGGCCTGGGCTGGATCGGCGGGCTTGGGGGGCGGCGGCGGCGGCTCCTGGCCGGGGGCCCAGGGTTGCGCCTGCAGGGGCGGGGCCATCAGGGCCAGCGCCAGGGTGGTCAACAGGCGCTTCACGGGATGCCGTCTGGTTCGGGGCTCAGCCGGCACTGCAACACCGCCAGCGCCTGGTTCGGCAAGCCCAGGAAGCGGTCGAGCCAGGGGGCGCCGCAGGGGGGCACCGTGGCCACCCCCAGCAGGGTGGTGGCGCCCGTGGGGCTGAGCGGGTTGCCGCTGCGCAGGCACGTGCGGATCTGCAGGTCGGGTGGTGCCAGCAGGGTGACACTCCCCAGCCGCAGGCGGAAGCGGAAGGCCGCCTCAAACGCCAGGCTTAGCGACCCGTCGTCGGGGTCCACCTCCCCCTCCAGCCGCATCGGCACCACCGTGATCGACAGGCCGGGGGGCAGGGGCAGCCCCAGCACCCGGGTGGTGCGGCCGCTCAGGGCGGGGATCCGCAGTTGATCGGGGGCGAAGGCCAAGCGAATCGCCCTGTTGTCGTCTGTGGGGGGCGCCTTGCCGGTGGCGGCGACCGCCGTGCCACCGCCGCCGCGGGCGTCGTAACGAAACAATGGATAGGCGCCGATGGCCAGTTGGCAGCCCTCAAGCGTCTCCAGCCGCCAGCGGAGGGCGGGACTGGAGTTCACGGCTGGCGCAGGGCCTCAAGCCCGCCACGGCCATGGAGCTCCGCCAGGGCGTCGTAACCGCCGATGGCGGCGCCGTCGATGCTGATCTGGGGCACCTGCCAGGCCGTGCTGACCACGGTGCGGTGCGGGATCCCCAGGCTGCGCAACATGCGCAGGGCCCGGGCCGACCAGGGGCACCCCTCCGCCACGGTGATCTGCACCCGTGGCTCGTTGGATCCAACTCTCTCGGCTGCGGAGTGGACGGGCATGTGGACCGTTGGGGGGTTCAGGAACCCCACCAGCAGGTCGGCCCCCCTGTGGATCTGGCTGCCGTGCTCCAGGTGCCCGCCCCACACCTGGCAGTCGGTGTCGGAGAAGCTCAGGTGCAGGTGCACGCCGCCGGGGCCGATGGTGCCCTGCAGGGTGATGATTTCGAGCTCCCCCTCCAGCACGGTGGGTTCGTTGCGGCCGGGGCAGGCGAAGCAGGCCCGGCGCAGATTGCCCACCACGCTGGGCACGAAGCCCTCGGCCTTCTGCTGCTGGGCCAGGGCCTCCAGGGAGCGGCGGATGTCGGCACCTGCCTCCAGGTGCAACGGCAGCGCTCGCATCACATCAACGGTTGAGAGGGGTCACGCTAAGGGCAGGTCCGGCCGCTCAGACGCCCAGCAGCTCGGTGGGGACCCATTGGGCGATGCGCTGTTCCTGGCGCACCAGCTGGTAGCGGTTGAAGTCCGACGGTTCGCAGCGGTAGAGCTGTTGCAGCTCCTGCAGCGCATCCCGCATCGATTGCAGCACGGGGTTGTTGTCGTTCAAGCGGCCGCACACGGGAACCTATAGAAAACCTTAAGTCGCTTGGGTCCCGTTGGTTCTGCCCTCGGGGGCTGGCTTCGTGATTCGTTGCCTGGGCCCACCGCTGTGGCTACAGCGGGACTGCATCGCACGTTCGCCCCATGGATCAGGCGTTTGCCGTGGTGGCCCACCCACAGCTGCTGGTGGCCCTGGGGGGCCTGCTGCTGTTGGCGGTGGTGGGTCTGATCGAGTCGACGATGGCCCTGCGGGCCTGGCGCTGCCAGCGCACCGTGGCGCAGGATGCCGTTGGCGCAGCCCCTGAACCCCTGGCTCCGGAGGCCTACGACTGGATGTACGAGTGAGCGCCCCGCATCGCGCTCGGGCAACCGCCCATGGCCGCCCACGGCCTTGATCTGGCCCTCCAGCTGGGGCTGTTTGGCGTGTCCCTGCTGGCCAACCTGCTCTCCGCCCTTGCGGGGGGCGGTGCCGGGTTGGTGCAGCTGCCGGCCCTGATTCTCCTGGGGCTCCCCTTCCCCCTGGCCCTTGCCACCCACAAGCTGGCCAGCGTGGCCCTGGGGGTGGGGGCCACCGTGCGTCACCTGCAGGGGGAGAGCCTCCAGCCACGGCTGTCGGCGGTGATCCTGCTGGGTGGATTGCCGGGGGTGTGGCTCGGGGCCCGCTGGGTGCTGCAGCTGCCGCCACGCCTGTCGGTGCTGTTGCTGGGGCTGCTCACCATCGCCCTGGGGTGCTACTCCATGGCCCGGCCGCAGCTGGGGGCCTCGGTCTGCCCCCGCCATCTCAGCCCGCAGCAGCACGCCGTCGGGGCGCTGATGCTGTTTGCCATCGGGGTGCTCAACGGCTCGCTCACCTCCGGCACCGGACTGTTTGTGACCCTCTGGCTGGTGCGTTGGTATGGCCTCGATTACAGCCGGGCCGTGGCCCATACCCTCACCTTGGTGGGCCTGTTCTGGAATGGCACTGGAGCCCTCACCCTGGGCTGGAGTGGCCAGATCGCCTGGCGCTGGTTGCCGATGCTGCTGCTGGGCTCCACCGTGGGCGGCTACATGGGGGCCCATCTGGCGCTGGCCAAGGGCACGGCCCTGGTGAAACGCTGCTTCGAGCTGTTGTGTTTGCTGATGGGGCTGTCGTTGTTGCTCAAATCCCTCTGAGGAGCCGATGCCTGTCACCCGACTCACCCCGTTGGCTGTGGATCCATGAACGAATGGGAGCGGCTGTTGCGCTGGCACTGCGGCGACCTGCGCGACGAACGGCTGCGCCAGGCCAGCGGCCTCTGGATCGTGCTCACGGCCCTGGGCCGTGACCCCAGCCGTGAGCCTGCGCCGGACGGTTTGGCGGTGAGCACCGCCTTGGCACCGGCCGATCTGGCCAGCGCCGGTCCCGTGGTGTTCCCCCTGCCCCAGGGCCCCGCTGCTGTGCAGGTGTTCGGGCTCTGGCGGCCGCAGGAGCCCCAGGAGGACCCGCTGCAGCGGCAACACTGGCTGTTTTGGGTGGTTCCCGGCCGGCAGCTCCACGCCGAACGGCGCTCCATGGGGCTGAATCCATTGACCCGGGCCCACGGGCCCGGCGGGCCAGCGGAACACCTGGCTGCGCAGCTGCTGCCCCTGCTGGGGCCCCCTTAGGGTCCTGACCGTTCCCGCCCCCTCTCCATGGCCCGTTGTGCCCCCGGCCCCCTGCTGCGCAGAGGCCTGTGGGCGGTGGCCCTGGTGTTGTTGCTGCCGGCCGGTGCCGCCCGTGCCCTCGAGGAGGTGGTGGTGGAGCTGCCCCTGATGGAGAGCAGCATGCGGGTTCGCTTGGCGGAGCTCAACTCACCGGAGGCCCTGCTCCGCGGTGACACCCAGCTGGCGGAATTGGACCGGGCCACCGACGGGCGGGTGGGCCGTGCCCTGGTGGCCCTGTTCAACCACCGCTTGCCCCTGTCGATCACGAGGGCCGCCAGCGCCTCGGTGGGCTCCCCCCTGTTGGAGCAGGCGCTGTTGATCGTGTCCTCCTTCGGCACGATCGAAGGGCAGAGCGACGACATCACTGGCCAGACCCTCGAGCAAACCCTGCGGCGGGCCGTTGCGGCGGCCCCCGATGGTCAGCCGACGCTGCTGCAGGTGATGAAGGCCATTCCAGGGAAGCGCGCTCGCCTCAACCTCAGCCAGGCCGGTGTGATCCTCAACCGTGTGCTGCAGCAACGGGTCCTGGCGGATCGCCTGTTGGCCCAGGTGCCGGCCGCGATGCCCCCTGGGCCCCCTGCGTCCCAGCGGGCCACGCCCCCCAGCCCGGGGGTGGTCAGCAGCACGGTGGAGATCCCCGTGGCGCACCGTCCCCAGCCGTTGCGGCTGCTCATCCTGCAGCCCAAATCCAAGGCGAACGGGCGGCTGGTGTTGATCTCCCATGGTCTCTGGGACAGCCCAAGCAGCTTTGAAGGCTGGGGCCAACGGTTGACGGCCGCCGGCTACACGGTGGTGCTGCCCTGGCATCCCGGCAGTGACAAGGCCCAGCAGCATGAAGTGTTGAGCGGACAGGCCCCGCCGCCCTCCCCGGAGGAGTTGGCCCTGCGACCCCGCGACTTGACGGCGGTGATCGACGCCATTGGCAAGGGCAGCCTGGCCACCAACAGTCCCGTGGACAGCAACCGGGTGGTGGTGATCGGCCACTCCTGGGGGGCCACCACGAGCCTGCTGATGGCGGGGCTGGTGCCCACCGATTCGCTGTTGCTGAGCCGTTGCGGTGAGGTGAACCATCCCGACCGCAACCTCAGTTGGACCCTCCAATGCAGTTGGGCCACGGCGGTCAAACAGGCGTCGATCAACGACGACCGCATCATTGCCGTGGTGGCGGTGAGCGCGCCGATGTCGTTGCTGTTTCCCCGCGAGACCGACCAGCGGCTGAACACCCGGGTGCTGCTGGTGAGCGGCAGCCGCGATTGGGTGGTGCCCCCCGACCCCGAAGCCATCAGACCGCTGCAGGGTGCTGATCTGCAGGGCCATCAATTGGTCATCGCCAAGGGGGGTGATCACTTCAACCTCCGTCCCCGCTCCGATGCCCAGGGGGGGGTATTGGGCGCCTTGATGCTGGCCTGGACCGAGGCGGCCTTTGCGGCGGGTGCCAAGGTGCGCCCCGCCCCCGGTGTGGCTCCGCTGCTGCCACCCAACGGCTGGGGCAGCCCGACGATGCCCCTGGCGGATGTGTCGCCTGTGCTGCCCTCACTTCGGTAGCAGTTGCCGCCACCCCCCCAGCTCCACCACCCGCAGGGGGGTGTCAAACAACTGGCTGAGGGGTTCTGCCCGCAACAACTCCCGGCAGGAGCCATCGGCCTCAATCCGGCCCCCCTTGATCAGCACGGCGCGGTTCAGCTCGGGGATCACCGCATCCAGCTGGTGCGTCACCACCAGCAGGGTGGTGCCGGCAGTGGCCAGCTGGCGCAGGATCGCCAGCAGCCGATGGCGGCCCTGGGGATCAAGCCCATTGGTGGGTTCATCCAGCACCAGCACCTCTGGTCGGTGCACCAGGGCCCGCGCCAGCAACAGGCGTCGGCGCTGTCCATCGGAGAGTTGTCCGAATGGCCGGCGATTCAAACCGCCCAGCCCCATCTGCTCCAGCAAATCTGAGGCCCGTTCCCTCTGGTCCGTGCTGGCGCTGTGATGGCGGCCGATCCCCACCGATCCAAACCAGCCGGAGAGCACCACCTCCTCGGCGCTGACATCGGGTCGATAGCGCGCCTGCAGGTCGGCGGACACGAGGCCAATCCGCCGCCGCAGCTCCCAGAGGTTCACCGTGCTGCTGCCGAACAGGCGCAGGCTCGAGCCTGGCTGCACCACCGGGTAGAGCTCACGGCTCATCAGTTTGATCAGGGCGCTTTTGCCCGCACCGTTCGGCCCCAGCACCACCGCGTGTTCTCCGAGGTGGAGCCGCAGATCGATGCCATGCAGCACCGGCTGCGGACCCAGCCATGCCACCACCCGCTCCAGTTCCAGGTAGGGCTGTCAGTCCATGGCCCCGGCTTAGCAACGAATCCTGTAAGGGGTGCTACAGACCACAACGCCCACAGCCATGAACCTGGGATCGCCTCTGAACCGTTGGCGTGTCCCCCATGTCCCAGCCCGAGCAACCGTCCAAGGCCACCATCCCGCTCAAGGCACGGCCCATCTACCGTCCCCCCAGCGGCCAGGGCAAGGCCCATTGACCCTGTGGCTGTGGGCCCCGCTTGTCGAACCGGGGCCCCTGCGGTGAACTGGGTTCGACAGCTCCAGCTGACGGCCGTCAGCCCGATGCCATGTCCCAGGTTATGCCGCCCCCCTTCTGGACCCACCGCGGCTGCCGCATCCTGTTGGTGGGCGGAGGTGCCCAGGGGGTGCATTACCGCGTGCAGCATCAGAGCGGAGCGCCGCTCGGTCAGGTGGCTTCGCTGGCGGAGGCCCGGCAGTTGATTGATGGGCAGATCGTGTTGATCCGCCAACGGCTGGCGGCGATGGCCTGAGGTCGCCAGGGGCGGCGTTGGTGGCAAGCTGCCGCAAGCTGTGTGCCCCCGGTGCCCCGTCCTGTTCTGCTGTGCGGCTACTACGGCGAGCACAATCTCGGGGATGACGCCCTGCTCGAATCGCTGTTGAGCCAGCTGCCGCCGTCGGCGACGCCCCTGGTGACGGCCCACGATCAACCCCTGGTGGAGGGGCGCCATCGGGTGGCCACGGTGCAGCGGCGCAGCCTGGGGCAGGTGTTGCGGGCCCTGGGGCGTAGCCGGGCCCTGGTGCTGGGTGGCGGCAGCCTGCTGCAGGACTCCACCAGTTTCCGCAGCCTGCTCTACTACGCCGCGCTGATGCTGGCGGCGCGGTTGCAGGGCCAGCCTGTGCTGCTGTGGGCCCAGGGATTGGGGCCCCTGCGCCGGCGCCGCAGCCGCCTGCTGGTGCGCCTGCTGTTGCCACTGGCCAGCGCCATCAGCTGGCGCGATGCCGCCTCGGCACGGTTGGCGCGGCAGCTGGGCTGCACGGCCCCCCACGGGGCCGATGCCGTGTGGGCCCTGCCGCCCCAGCCCTGGATCGGCCGTGGCGGTCCGCTGGTGGTGTGCTGGCGCCCCACCGCCTTGATTGACCCGGCTGGTTGGCGCCTGTTGCTTCAAGCCCTGGAGCAGCTGGCGGAGGCCCATGACCGCCCTGTGCTGTGGCTCCCCTTCCATGGCCCCCAGGACCAGCCGCTGCTGCAA
>JBIKKZ010000076.1:0-6819 GCA_044360095.1 Vulcanococcus sp.
ACCACCTGCGGGCGATCGAGCCCCAGCCGTTCCGCCAGGGCCAGGGCCTCCGCCACCGCCGCATAGCTGCCCGCCACCAGCACCTGGTTGACCGCCTTGGCCCGCTGGCCGGCGCCCACCGCGCCAAAACTGGTGATCCGGCCGCCGATCACCTCCAGCAGCGGCCGGGCCCGCTCCAGGTGCTCCGGGCTGCCGCCCACCAGTACCGAAAGCGTGCCGGCCCGGGCGCCTTCGGTGCCGCCGGTCACGGGGGCATCGAGGTAGCCGATGTTGCGTTCCGCCAACCGTGCCGCCAGGCGACAGCTGCTGGTCGGCGCAATGGTGGAGCAGTCGATCACCAACGCTCCGGGCCGCAGCCCCTCGATGGCGGCCCCGGGCTGCTCCAGCAGCACCGCCTCCACGGCGGCGTCATCGCTGACGCAGATCAGCAGAAGATCGGCCGCGGCGGCCGCTTCCGCCGGGGTGTTGGCCACAGCAGCCCCCGCCTCCCGCAACGGCACCGTGCGTTCGGGATGGCGGTTGTGAACGGTGAGGCGAAACCCCGCCCGCAGCAGGTTGAGGGCCATGGGGGCCCCGAGGGCCCCCAAGCCGATGCAACCGACGGCGGGACGTGCTGCGTTCAGGTTTGATCGGGCGCGATCAGGCTTCGTCGAGGGCGGCCACGCCGGGGAGCACCTTGCCCTCCAGCAGCTCCAGGCTGGCGCCGCCACCGGTGGAGATGTGCGACATGCGGTCGGCCAGGCCGGCCTTCTCCACGGCGGCCACCGAGTCGCCGCCGCCGATGATCGTGCAGCAGCCCGTGCCGCTCAGGTCCGCCAGGGTGGTGGCGATGGCGTTGGTGCCGGCGGCGAAGGCGTCGAACTCAAACACCCCCATCGGGCCGTTCCAGATCACGGTCTTGCAGTCGGCCAGGGCGTCCTGGAACACCTTCACCGAGTCGGGGCCGATGTCGAGGCCCATCCAACCGTCGGGGATGGCATCCACCTTGGCGATCTGGCTGTTGGCGTCAGGGGCGAAGTTGTCGGCCAGCACCACATCGGTGGGCAGTAGGAACTGCACGCCCTTGGCTGCGGCCTTGGCCTCCAGCTCCTTGGCCAGCTCCAGCTTGTCCTCCTCCACCAGGCTCTTGCCCACCGCCAGGCCACGCGCCTTGAAGAAGGTGAAGATCATGCCGCCACCCACGAGGATCTTGTCGCACTTGTCGAGCAGGGCCCCGAGCACGCCGATCTTGGAGCTCACCTTGGAGCCGCCCACGATGGCGGCCAGGGGGCGCTTGGGCTCATCGATGGCGCCCTGCAGGTACTGCAGCTCCTTCTCCATCAGATAGCCGGCCACGCTGGGGCTCAGGTACTGGGTCACGCCCTCGGTGGAAGCGTGGGCACGGTGGGCGGCGCCGAAGGCGTCGTTCACATACACATCGGCCAGGCTGGCCAGCTGCTTGGCGAAATCGCCTTCGTTTTTCTCTTCCTGGGCGAAGAAGCGCACGTTCTCCAGCAGCACCACCTCGCCATCGGCCATGGCGGCCACCTTGGCCTCGGCATCGGGGCCGATGCAGCTGTCGGTTTTCACCACGCCCTTGCCCAGCAGCTCGCTCAGGCGGGCGGCCACGGGGGTGAGGCGCATGGCCTCATTCACCTGGCCCTTGGGGCGGCCGAAGTGGGCCGCGAGGATCACGCGGGCGCCCTTGCCGGTGAGGTCGTTGATGGTGGGCAGCGCCGCGCGGATGCGGGTGTCATCGGTGATGGCACCGGCGTCGTTGAGGGGCACGTTGAAGTCGACCCGAACCAGCACGCGCTTGCCGCGCAGTTCATCAGCGGAAAGGCTGGCCAGGGAACGCTTCGCCATTGATCTGAGGGCTTGGGAGGAGTCGGGAGAATTTAGCGGGCGGGTCAAGGGGGCTCTTTGGGCCTGTTCGCAGCCCACGGCTGGATCTCACGGGATTGGGCGCTAGACCAAGGGGGCACCGGCCCAGTGGCCATGTTCGAGACCGTTCTGTTCCCCATCGACCGCAGCCGCCAGGCCGCTGAAACCGCCGGCTGGGCTTTGAAGCTCTCCCAGCAGCACGGCAGCCGGCTGGTGGTGCTCTCGGTGGTGGAGCCGGGCCAGGACGACCCGGTGGCGGTGGCGGAGCTGCTGGAGCAGGCACGCAGCCGTTTCCAGGAGCAGGGGGTGAGCTGCGAGGTGATCGAACGGGAGGGCAAGCCCGCCTTTGTGATCTGCGATGTGGCCGATGAGATCAACGCCGATGTGATCGTGATGGGCACCCGCGGCCTCACCCTGGAGGCGGAGGAGGCCCCCAGCACCGCCTCGCGGGTGATCCAGCTGGCGCCCTGCCCGGTGATGGTGGTGCCGTGAGCGAGTTGCTCAGCGCCGCCGCCCCCGCGATCCAGTGGTACCCCGGCCACATCGCCAAGGCCGAGCGGGCCCTCACCGACAACCTGGCCAAGGTGGACCTGGTGATTGAGGTGCGCGACGCCCGCATCCCCACCGCCACGGGCCACCCGCGCCTGCAGCGCTGGATCCAGGGCAAGCAGCACCTGCTGGTGCTCAACCGCCGCGACATGATCCCCAGCGCCGCCCGCGAGGCCTGGGATGCCTGGTTCCGCGGCCAGGGCCAGACCCCCTGGTGGAGCGATGCCAAGGCCGGCACCGGCGTGAAGCAGCTGCAGCAGGCCGCCATCCGCGCCGGCGATGCCCTCAACGAACGGCGCCGCTCCCGCGGCATGAAACCCCGGCCGGTGCGGGCCCTGATGCTGGGCTTCCCCAACGTGGGCAAATCGGCCCTGATCAACCGCCTGGTGCGCCAGAAGGTGGTGGACAGCGCCCGCCGCGCCGGCGTGACCCGCAGCCTGCGCTGGGTGCGGCTGGGGCAGGACCTCGACCTGCTCGATGCCCCTGGGGTGCTGCCGCCCCGGCTCGACGACCAGCTGGCGGCCCTGCGCCTGGCCCTCTGCGACGACATCGGCCAGGCGGCCTACGACGGTGAAGCGGTGGCCATGGCCTTCGTGTGCATGCTGGCGGAGCTGGAGGCGGTGCCGGCGGCGGGCGTGGGCGCTGGCCTGTTGGAGCGGCGCTATGGCCTGCCGGTGCCCCCCCTGGAGGGCCAGATGCCCGATGCCCATGGCTGGCTGGAGGCGGCCGCCGATCGCCACACCAGCGGCGACCTGGCCCGCATGGCCCAGCGGCTGCTCGACGATTACCGCCGCGGCATGCTGGGCCCCCTGGCCCTGGAGCTGCCGTGAGCGCGTTCGGTGAGGGCGAGGGTGAGCTGCTGACGCTCACCTACCCCAAGCCGCTGCCGATGCGGCTGGATCGCTGGCTGGTGGCCCAGCGGCCGGAGCAGAGCCGCGCCCGCATCCAGAAGTTCATCGACGCCGGCTACGTGCGGGTCAATGGCGCCACGGGCCGCGCCAAAACTCCCCTGCGCCAGAACGACACCGTGGAGCTGTGGATGCCGCCGCCGGAGCCGCTCCCCTACCTGGTGCCCCAGGACATCCCCCTGGATGTGCTGTTCGAGGATGAGCACCTGATCGTGCTCAACAAACCCGCCGGCCTCACCGTGCACCCGGCCCCGGGCAACAAGGACGGCACCCTCGTGAACGGCCTGCTGCACCACTGCCCCGACCTGCCGGGCATCGGTGGCGAGATGCGCCCCGGCATCGTGCACCGCCTCGACAAGGACACCACCGGTTGCATCGTGGTGGCCAAAAGCCAGGAGGCGCTGGTGAAGCTGCAGCTGCAGATCCAGCAGCGGGTGGCTTCGCGTGAATACCTGGCGGTGGTGCACGGGGTGCCCGGCGGCGATCGGGGCACGATCATCGGGGCCATCGGCCGCCACCCCGCCGACCGCAAAAAGTACGCCGTGGTGCACGACGGTTCCGGTCGCCACGCCTGCACCCATTGGACGCTGCTGGAGCGCCTCGGCGATTACGCCCTGCTGCGCTTCAAACTCGACACCGGCCGCACCCACCAGATCCGGGTGCACTGCGCCCACATCGGCCATCCAATCGTGGGCGATCCGGTGTATTCCCGCTGCCGCAAGCTGCCCATGGCCCTCCCCGGCCAGGCCCTGCACGCGGTGCAGCTGGGGCTCGACCATCCCATCAGCCGGGAGCGGTTGATGCTGCAGGCGCCGCTGCCGGAGGTGTTCGACAAGCTGCTCAGGCAGCTGCGGCGGCGGGCAGGCGTGGACACGCCTCCACCAGTGTGCGCGTGATCGCCGTCTGAGGATCGCGCAGCAGTTGGTCGCCGGGGCCCTGCTCCACGATGCGCCCCCCATCCAGCACGATCACCCGCTGGCAGAAGCCGCTGGCCACCGCCAGGTCGTGGGTCACGAAGATCATCCCCAGCCCCAGGCGCCCCTGCAGATCCCGCAGCAGCTGCAGCACCTCCGCCTGCACCTCCGCATCGAGCATGCTCGCGCTCTCATCGCAGAGCAGCACCTGGGGCTCGAGCACCAGGGCCCTGGCGATGGCCACCCGCTGCTGTTGGCCCCCGGAGAGCTGGCGGGGCAGGCGTTGCTCAAAGGCCTCCGGTGGGTTGAGCCCCACCGCCGCCAGCAGCTCCCGGGCCCGCTCGCGGGCTTCCGCCCGGCTGGCGAGCCCATGGATCCGCAGCGGATCAGCGATGGCATCCCCCACCGCCATGGCCGGGTTGAGGCAGGCCAGGGGGTCTTGAAACACCATCTGGATGCGCCGCCGGGCCCGTCGCAGCGGTTTCCCCCGCAGCTGCCGCAGGTTCTGGCCCTGCAGGCGCACGCTGCCGCCCCGCACCGGCACCAGCCCCATCAGGGCGCGGCAGAGGGTGCTCTTGCCGCAGCCGGAGGCCCCCACCACGCCCACGGTCTCCCCCTCGCGCAGGGTGAGGCTCACCCCATCCACGGCGCGGTACCAGCGGCGGCTCCAGGGCAACCCGGGCAGCGGATGCCAGCAGCGCAGGTCGCTGAGCTCCAGCAGCACGGGCGCCTCGGCCGCTGCGGCGGGGGTGCGCCCCCCTTCCCGGGCCCGGGCTGCCCCCACCAGCCGCCGGGCCAGGGGGGAGGCGGGCCGCAGCAGCAGCTGCTGGGCTGGGGCCTGCTCCACCAGCTGCCCCTGGTCGAGCACGGCGATCTGCTGGCACCAGCGGCCAGCCATGGCCAGGTCGTGGCTGATCAGCAGCAGCGCACTGCCCGACTCCTCACACAGCTGGCAGAGCTCCGCCATCACCTGGCTGGCCACCGCCACATCCAGGCTGGTGGTGGGCTCATCGGCGATCACCAGGGCCGGCTCCAGGGCCATGGCTAGGGCGATGGCCAGCCGCTGCCGCATGCCGCCACTGAATTCGTGGGGGTAGCTGGAGAAGCGGTCGGCGCGGATGCCCACCCGCTCCAGCAGCATCTCGGCCCGCAAGCGCACCTGGTGGCGCCTCCAGGCGGGCCGGTGCTGGGCCAGGGTGTCCGTCAGGTGTTCGCCGATGCTCAGCAGCGGGTTGAGCCGCGTCATCGGGTCCTGGAACACCAGGCCCACCGCCTCCCCCCGCAGCTGCCGCAGGGCGCCCCGCCGCAGCCGGCGCGGATCCTGGCCGCAGAGCTCCAGCTCGCCCGCGCAGCGGCTGCCCTGGGGCAGCAATTGCAGCACCGCCCGCGCCACCGTGCTTTTGCCGCAGCCCGAGGGGCCCACCAGCGCCAGCCGCTCCCCGGCCCCCAGCTGCAGATCGAGGCCATCGAGGGTGCTGAGCTCGGCCCCCGGGTAGCGCACCTTCAGCTGTTGCAGGTGCAGCACCGGCCCGCTGCGGCGTTGTGGAGTCATGGCCGGCGGAGGCAACCCAAGTGCCGCCCAGGCTGACAGCGGAATCGACTCGGGTTGCACACCGGGGGTCGGTTTGTGTGAAGCCGCTGCATACGATGGATCAAATTGCTGCGCGCCATGCTGCAGGCGGTGCCCGACACGGCTGAAGCGGCTGCCCCAGGGGCGGCGGCAACGGTGTCGGCCGGGCCCCTGCTCGGCCCGCAGGTGATCCACGGCCCCGACGATTACGGCATCGCCCTGCCCGACTGGCTGCGGCGGTGCATCGAACATGTGCCCCCCGGCGCCGGCGACAGCTGCCCCACCGACACCGAGGGGCTGCTGGCGGCGGCCTTCCACTTCGCCTTCCAGCTGCATGACGGCCAAGTGCGGGCCAGCGGTGAGCCCTACATCTGCCATCCCGTGGCGGTGGCCGATCTGCTGCGGGACATCGGCGCCAGTGCCAGCGTGATCGCCGCCGGCTTCCTCCACGACGTGGTGGAAGACACGGAGGTCACCCCCGAGGAGATCGAGCAGCACTTCGGCGCCGAGGTGCGTGGCCTGGTGGAGGGGGTCACCAAGCTGGGGGGCATTCATTTCACCAACAAAACGGAAGCCCAGGCCGAAAACCTGCGGCGCATGTTCTTGGCCATGGCCAGCGACATCCGCGTGGTGTTGGTGAAGCTGGCGGATCGCCTCCACAACATGCGCACCCTCGGGGCGCTCAAGCCCGAAAAGCAGCAGCGCATCGCCCGGGAAACGCGCGAGATCTATGGCCCCCTGGCCAACCGGCTCGGCATTGGCCGGCTGAAGTGGGAACTGGAGGATCTGGCCTTCAAGATCCTCGAGCCGGAGGCCTTCCGCGAAATCCAGCAGCAGGTGTCCACCAAGCGCTCCGAGCGGGAGGAGCGGCTCGGGGTCACCGCCGGGCTGCTGCGCGATCGCTTGGTGGCGGCGGGTCTGGAGGGTTGCGACGTGAGTGGTCGGCCCAAACACCTCTATGGCATCTGGAGCAAGATGCAGCGCCAGCAGAAGGCGTTCCACGAGATCTACGACG
>JBIKKZ010000077.1:0-6786 GCA_044360095.1 Vulcanococcus sp.
CCGCTGAAAGCATCTAAGTGGGAAGCCCACCTCAAGATGAGTATTCCCATGGCGTTAGCCAGTAAGGTCACGGGCAGAACACCCGTTGATAGGCTCTATGTGGAAGCGCAGCAATGCGTGAAGCAGAGGAGTACTAATAGACCGAGGGCTTGACCAACACGAAGCTCTTAGAAAGCCGAAAGGCAATGTTTTGTTAATCCAGAGCTGAATGGGTTTGAGTTGCGAGAGCAGCTTGGATTGATCAGTAACCTATGCAGTTCTCAGGGTTCAACCTTGAGATCAAGACTATCCTGGTGTCCATGGCGCAGTGGAACCACACCGATCCATCTCGAACTCGGATGTGAAACGCTGCAGCGCCGACGATATTTGGGGGGTAGCCCCCTGAGAAAATAGGTCGATGCCAGGTAAAACAATCTTGCTCAGGAAAAGCCACCCTTTGGGGTGGCTTTTTTAATGTCTGGTTTGTTGCGAGCTGGCACCCGCGCGCCCCTATGCGCCCCTACGCTGCTCCTCTTCTGGCGTACCAGCTGATCCCGTGCGACGCCGTCTGACCAATTTGCAGTTGCGTTTAAGGCGCTCGCGGTGGCGTCGGTTGTGGGACGCCTATCGCCTCTGGGATCGCCACGATTGCATCGATTTGAGTGCGGCTTTTGCCTATCACACGTTGCAATCCATCTTCCCCATTTTGCTGATCGCCCTGGCGGTGGCTGGCCGGATCCTGGGCCGGATTGATGGTCTGTCTGAGCAATTGATCGGTCTGGCTGATCAGTTTCTGCCCGCGTCGGTGGTGCCGATGGTGGCCACCACCTTGGCCAAGTTGGTGCGCCAGGGCATCGGGGCCGGGGTGCTGGGTGTGGTGTTCCTGTTGATCTCCTCCACCAACGCTTACTTGAGCCTGAAGCGTGGCGCCGACCGGCTCTGGGGGTTGCGGCCCGCCCTGCAACCGCCGGATCATTGGTGGCAGCCGGTGCAGCGTTTCATCCGCGTGCGCATTGAGGCCGCTGGCCTGGTGTTGCTGATCGGCTTTTTTGTGGTGCTCGACCAACTCACCACCAGCCTGCGGCTGTTGCGACCTGGCAGTTGGCGTGTGCAGCTTCAGCAGCTGTTGCCGCAGGAGCTGCATCTCTGGTCTCCCGTTCCGGCGCTGCTGGATTTCGTGCTCAGCCTTGGGTTGGCATTCGGGCTCGCCTATGGCGTGTTGGTGTTGCTTCCCAGTCGCCGCATGGTGGGCGCAGCTTGCCTCCCTGGTGCCGCGCTGATTGGCACCGTGCTCACCCTGTTGAACGCGGCCGTCGGCCGCAGTGTGCTGTCGTTGGGCGCCAGTTTCCAGGCCTATGGCGTGATCGGCGGTGTGCTGTTGCTCAGCCTGTGGGTCTGGTTGGTGGCACTGGTGCTGTATTTCGGAATCGCCCTCAGCGTGGTGCTCACCCGAGCGCAGCCCCGCCGTGAGGATGATGGAGCTGGTCTCAAGGCCGTTTGACCTCAGTTCTTGATGCAGCGCCCCATTCCCTGGATCTGGATCACGGCCCTGGCCCTGCTGTTGCTTGCGCCGGGGTTCACGGCGCGGCTGTTCGTGGATGTGCTCGAGGGGTTCACGCTGTTGTTGCTGTTTGGCCCTTTGGTGCTCGCAGGCGCCGGTCTGCTGGCCTGGCAGTGGTTCAAGAGCCGGATGCGGGTGTGCAGCGTCTGCGGCACCAGCAGCCTGGCCACGGCCCAATGCCCCGCCTGCGGGGCGGTCTTTGATCAGGCCGCCACGGCCCCTTCCCCTCGTAAGGAGCCCGCCGCCGCCGATGCGGTGATCGACGTGCAGGTGAGCGAGGTGAAGGACCGCGATTGACGCCCGCAGCGCCCTGACTGAGCGGCATGCGCCCTCAGCGGTCTGACAATCCCCCCTCGCGGACCAGCTCCATCAGGCGCCGTTCCCGCAGGCACAGAAACAGCGGCGCCGCGAAGGCAAACGCCACCGTGACCGAGCTGAGCAGCACCAGCCATAGGTGACGCATGGCCAGACGGCGGCTTTCGATCACCATCCACACCGTGAACGCGGACGCGCCGATCAGCAGGTCGCGCGAAAGCGATTGGGCGGCGGGGTTGGCGTTGGCCAACGCCACAAACACCGTGATGTCGAATGTGCCGCCGTACTGGCGCATGTAGTCGATGTTGGCGAGCCATGGCAACACCCCGCCGGCCACGGCGAGCGCCAGGTAGAGCCAGGCCAGCCAGGGTTGGGGACGGATGGGGCCGGGTGCCGGTGGAGAGGGTGGGGTCATGCGCTCCATTCGATCACCTCCTGCTCCACGGTTTCCAGCACCCGCTCACAGCGGTTGGCGTAGGCCTCGGCACGGCGATACAGCCCCGCCATCTCCTCCACCTCCAGCTCGCTGGATTGCAGGTGGGCGAGGGTGAGCTCGAGGGCGGTCTGCGCGTCGCGGTAGCTGAGCTGTTCCACCTCCTGGAGCCATTGGGGGTCAGGGCTGGCGTTGCCGCCAGCGGCCTTCGGCTTGCGTTTGGGTTTGCTTTCAGCCATGGGCCTGCGCGCTGTCGTTGCTGGGCTGGGGATGCACCTGCTGCACCACCGCATCGATCCTGCCGTCCGCCAGCTCCAGATGCAGGGGTGCGCCCGGTTGCAGCGCCCGCACCGAATGCAGCACCCGGCCATCCGCCCCCACCACCAGGGCAAAGCCCCGCTCCAGCAGCCGTTGCGGGGAGAGGGCCTGCAGCAACCGGCGCCGTTGCTCCAGCTGCTGCCGCAGCTGCTCCAGCAGCCGGCGGGGGTGGAGCTGCAGCAGCCGCTGCCGCTGGCCCCCCAGCCGCAGCCGCTCCTGCTCCAGCCGGTGTTGAAGCAGCTGGCGCAGCTGGCTGCGGCGTTGGCTGAGCGTCAGGGCCACCTGGGCCCGATCCGGGAGCAGACGCACCACGGCGGCGGTGGGGGTGGCGGCCCGGTAGTCCGCCACCAGGTCGGCGACGGTGGTGTCATCCTCATGGCCCAATCCGGTGACCACCGGCAGCGGGCTGGCGGCGAGGGCCCGGGCCAGCTGCTCGCCGTCGAACACCGCCAGGTCCTCCCGGCTGCCGCCGCCGCGGGCCAGCACGATCGCCTCGAGGCCCAGGTCGTCTGCGGCGGCGATCACCGCCGCCAGTCGCCCGCAGATCTGCTCCTCCACTGGCCCCTGCACAGGGATCGGCACCACGTGGATCCGGGTGGCGGGCCAGCGCTCCTGGGCCGTGCGCAGCATGTCCGCCAGGGCGGAGCTGGGGCTGCTGGTGAGCAGGGCCACCGCTGCGGGCATGGCGGGCAGGGGGCGTTTGCGCTCGGGGTCGAGCAGGCCCTCCGGCTCCAGCTGTTGGCGCACCTGCTCAAAGCGGCGCAACACACTGCTGAGGCTGGGGCGCAGGTCGAGCACCTGCACCGTGATGCTGGCGCGGCTGGCCCAGAAATTGAGCTTGCCCACCACTACCACCCCATCGCCCTCCTGGGGCTGGTGGCTGAGTTTGCTCAGCTGGGAGGCCCACACCACCGCCCCGATGGAGGCGTCGCCATCCACCAGGGTGAGCCAGAGGTGCCCCTTTTTGAGCTGGGGCCGCGACACGGTGGCATCCAGCAGGAACCGGGGCGCAAAGCCCCGCTCCAGCAGCGACCCGATCGCCTGGTTGAGGGCCGCGACGCTGTAGCGCGGCAGGCCGGTTTCGCTGCCCACGGCTCAGCCCTCCAGGCGCCGGTAGCAGCTCCACCAGTAGAGGCTCACCAGGGTGCCCAGCACGGTGACCACCTGGCCCACGGGGTGGTCGATGCGGATGGCCCCGATGCTGGTGATCACCAGGGCGGTGCTGATCAGGCGGGCACCGTCGCGGCGGTTTTTGGCGTAAAGGCGAGCCAGGGTGCCCAGGGGTGTGTCGTGGGGGGCAGTCTGGCCCATGGTTGCAGGGCTGGCGATACGTTTGGCGGCAACGCCCGTCGCCCCCGTGCTCTCCCCCCGCCAGCTCCTGCAGCAGCAGCTTTCGGCACCCCTGCCGGAGCGGCCGGAGCTGGTGCTGGTGACCGACCTCGACGGCACCCTGCTGGGGGGGGCCACGCCGGAGCGCCGGCGCTTTTACCGCTGGCTGGCGCGCCAGCGCCAGCGGGTGCTGCACGTGTTCTGCACCGGCCGCGACCTGAACGCCATCGCCCGGGTGTTGCAGGAGGACGAGCCGATCGGTTTGGCGGCCCCCCACCTGGTGATCGGCGATGTGGGCTGCACGGTGGCCTGCGGCGCCTCGCTGCTGCCGGTGCCCCTGGCGGTGGATCCGATCGAGGCCCGCTGGAGCGGCCTTGAGCAACGCCTGCTGCCCCTGCTGGATGCCCAGCCGGGGCTGTCACCCCAGCCGGTGCACAGCAGTCGCCGGTTGGCCTACACCATTGATCTGGAGCGGTTTGACCACGGCCTGATCCCAGCGCTGGAGGCCCACGGGGTGGATTGCCTGATCTCAGACAGCCGCTATTTCGATGTGCTGCCCGCCGGGGTGAACAAGGGCAGCACCCTGCTCAGCCTGCTGCGGTGGTTGGAGGTGGACCCCGTCACGGTGGTCACCGCCGGCGACAGCCTCAACGACCTGGCCATGTTTGAGACGGGCCTCAAGGGGGTGATGGTGGCCAACGCCGAGCCCGAGTTGGTGGCCCAGCTGCCCCGCTTGCCCTCGGTGTACCGGGCTCGGGGTGAGGGCTGTGCCGGCATTGCCGAGGGCTTGCGCCACTTCGGCTTTGCTCACCTCTGGGATTGATCCGCCTGCAGCCGCCGTTTGGTGAGGGCGGTGGCGATGGCCTGGGTGGGGTCCTCCGGCCAGGGATGCCGCGGGTAGCGCCCGCGCAGCTCCCGCCGCACCTCCCGGTAGCCCCCGGCCCAGAAGCCGGCCAGATCTTGTGTGATGGCGGCGGGCCGGCCGGCCGGCGACAGCAGTTGCACCGTCACCGGGAGCCGCCCCTGCAGCACCGTGGGGGTGGTGGCGGCGCCAAACAGCTCCTGCAGCTTCACCGCCAGCACCGGGGCGCCGCTGCTGTAGTCGAGCCGGGCCTGGCGGCCTGAGGGAATGGCCAGGCTGGGGGGCAGCAGCTGCTCCAGTTCCTGCCGGGCCGACCAGGGCAGCCCGCTCCACAGCGCTTCCAGCAGGTTGAGCTGTTGCAGGTCGGCGCGGGTGCGCACGCGGCCCAATTGATCCGCCAGCCAGGCGAGGGGATCCGCCAGCAGGGCCGGGTCGCTGCGGTCGGGCCAGGGGGCGCCGAGGTGGGTATGGACCAGGCAGAGGCGTTGTTGCAGCGATCGGCTGGCATCCGCCCAGGGCAAGGCCTCCAGGCCCAGCTCCTGCAGGCCCTGGGCCAGGGCCGCCAGGCGGGCCGGCTCCGGCGCCTCAGGCCAGGCTTGGCGCTGCAGCACCACGGCCCCGAGGCGCAGCACCCGTTCGCAGCGCAGCCGCTGCTCCTGGCGGTCCCAGATCACCTCCGCCTGCTCGGTCCCCTCCGCGTCGGCCCAGCGCTCCAGGCTGATGCGGGGCAAGGCCAGGGCCAGTTGGATGCGGCCATCGCTGCCGGCCCCATCGGCGGTGGCAATGGCCAGGGCCTCGCAGCCCTGCAGCGGGTCGCCATCGGGCAGCTGCAGTCCGCGGCCGCCCCGGGTGAGGTAGCGGCCCGGTTGGCCGGGGCGCTGCAGGGCCACCCGCTCCGGGTAGGCCAGGGCCACCAGCTCCGCGGCGATGGCGGCCTCGGGCCCGCCGGCGGGCGGTGGGGCCGCGCCGCCGGCGGGGAGCAGGCGCAGCAGTTGCTGCTGCAGGGCCAGCAGCGGCTGCCGGCGTGGGTCGCGGCCCGCTTCGCGCAACCAATCGAGGCGGCGCAGCAGATCACAGCCGTGGCCAGCGGCCTGCAGGGGGTCGCGTTCGCTGAGCAGGGCCGCCAGTTCGCTGCCCAGGCGTCCGGCCCCCAGGGCCTGGGCCCGCAGCAGCAGGTGCCCCAGCCGTGGGTGCACCCCCAGGCCCGCCAGGGCCTTGCCGTGGGGGGTGATGGCGCCCTGGCCGTCGACGGCCCCCAGCTGCCGCAGCAGGGCCTGGCCCTCCAGCAGGTGGGGCCGCGGTGGGGGCTCCAGCCAGGGCAGCGCTTCCCCCAGGCCGGCGCCCCATTCCGCCAGCTGCAGCACCAAGGGGGTCGGGTCGGCCTCCAGCAGGGCCGGTGGATCAAAGGCGGGGCGGCGCTGCTGCTCCGCCGGGCTCCACAGCCGCAGCGCCCGACCGGGCCCCAGGCGGCCGGCCCGGCCGGCCCGCTGTTCGGCGCTGGCCTGGCTGGCGGGCAGGGTCACCAGCTGCTCCATGCCGGTGCTCGGGTCGAAGCAGCTGCGGCGGCTGAGGCCCGCATCGATCACCAGGGTGACCCCCTCGATCGTGAGGGAGCTTTCGGCGATGGCGGTGGCCAGCACCACTTTCCCCGATGGCTGGGCCGCGGGCTGGATGGCCCGGCTCTGCTCCGCCAGCGGCAGGTTGCCGTGCAGCGGGCACAGCTCCAGCTCACCGCCCCAGCCGGTGGTGGCGATGCGCTCCTGGCAGTGCTGGATCTGCCGCTGCCCCGGCAGGAACACCAGCACGGTTTCCGCCGCGGCCCGTTGATCGAGCCAATGGCTCTCCAGGGCCCGCACCACCTGGGCGGCGAGGGGCTCCCGTTCCCGGGGCGGCTGGTGTTGGATCGCCACCGGATGGCTGCGGCCTTCGCTGGTGAGCAGGGCCGCCTCCGGCAGCTGCTGTTGCAGGGGCTGCAGGTTGAGGGTGGCC
>JBIKKZ010000078.1:0-6777 GCA_044360095.1 Vulcanococcus sp.
TGACCCCAGCGACACCACCTTGGTGGAGCGCATCTCGATCGTGATCTCCGTGTTTGTGGGGGCGATCACCTTCAGCGGCTCGATTGTGGCCATGGGCAAGCTGCAGGGCTGGATCGGCACCCCGGGCTGGACCCAGAGCTCCGTGCGCCATGCGGTGAACATCACCCTGGCCCTGGCCTCCCTGGTGGGCGGGGTGTTCATGGCCGCCGCCGCTTCGGCGGCGGGTCCGGCGGCGGGCCCGCTGTGGTTGTTGGTGGCGGCCTCCACCCTGCTGGGCATCGGCGTGACCCTGCCCATTGGCGGGGCCGACATGCCGGTGGTGATCTCCTTGCTCAATTCCTATTCCGGTGTGGCGGCCGCCGCCGCGGGCTTTGTGGTGGGCAGCCAGCTGTTGATCGTGGCCGGCGCCATGGTGGGGGCCGCGGGCCTGATCCTCACCCAGGTGATGTGCACCGCGATGAACCGCTCGTTGATGAGCGTGTTGTTTGGTGGCGCCCTCGGCGCGGCATCCGGCGGCGGCCATGTGGGCGGCGGCGGCGATGAGGCGGGCTACAGCCGCATCGTGAGCTGCAGCGCCGAGGAGTGCGCCATGGCCCTGGAAACGGCCGAGCGGGTGGTGTTTGTGCCCGGCTATGGCCTGGCGGTGGCCCAGGCCCAGCACGCCCTGCGGGAGTTGGCCAAGCTGCTGGAGGCCAATGGCTCCGAGGTGAGCTATGCCATCCATCCGGTGGCGGGCCGCATGCCCGGCCACATGAATGTGCTGCTGGCGGAGGCGGATGTGCCCTACGAGCAGCTGCTGGAGATGGACACGATCAACCCCGAATTCCCCCGCACCGATGTGGTGATCGTGCTGGGGGCCAACGATGTGGTGAACCCCGACGCCAAGACCGACCCCAGCAGCCCCCTCTACGGCATGCCCGTGCTCGAGGTGGACCAGGCGCGGCAGGTGTTCGTGGTGAAGCGCAGCCTCGGGGCTGGCTACGCCGGCATCGCCAACGCGCTGTTTGAACTGCCCCAGACCGCCATGGTGTTCGGCGATGCCAAGGCGGTGCTGCAGCAGCTGTGCACCGAACTGCGCAGCCAGGGGGTGGGCAGCAAAGTTGCCGTGGCCGCTTGATCACTTCCCCCTGATCCCTCAGGATCACAACCTTGGACAGGGGGATCCCCGTGCCGCGATCGCGACCATGGGCCCGAGCGGTTGATCAGACCCTTGCCCTGGATCTGGGTTTGCAGCCGTTCCGGCCGCGCAGGCACTGGTTCAATGGCGACCTGCAGACCCTGCGCGACACCCTGCGGACGGTGGGGCTGGGCCCCGATCAGGGTGAGCCGATCACGATTCCCGTGGGGGGTGGCGACCAGCTGTTGGCCCTGTTCGACCCGCCGCTGCCGGCCGGCCCCAAACCGCTGGCCCTGGTGCTGCTGTTGCACGGCCTGGGGGGCAGCAGCGACCGCGAGGGCCTCCGGCGCATGGGGCAAACCCTGCAACAGGCAGGGTTTGCCGTGCTCCGCCTCAACCTGCGCGGTGCCGGATCCGGCAGGCCCCTGGCCCGAGGCACCTATGCCGCCAGCTGCAACCGTGATCTGCTGCCCGTGCTGGCCAGGGCCCGTCAGCTTGCGGATCAGTTGGGTTCCGGTGGCCGGCCGCTGTTGGGGGTGGGGCTCTCCCTAGGGGGCACCCTGCTGCTCAATGCCCTGCTGGCCGGCGATGGATCGCCAGGGCTGGATGGCCTGGTGTGCATCAGTTCCCCGCTGGACCTGGACGCCTGCTCCCGCCAGATCGAGCGGCCCCGGAATCGCGTCTACCAACGCTGGCTGCTGCGTCGGTTGTTGGCCCAGACCCTGGCGGATCCCTTCGGCGTGACACCGGCGGAGCGGGAGTTGTTGGAGGGCCGTGCACCACTGGGCCGCCTGCGCAGCCTGCGGGCATTCGATGCCGCCATCACCGCGCCGCGCTGGGGCTACGGCTCCGTGGACGACTACTACGCCAAAGCCAGCCCGCTGCTGCCGCTGCTGGAGGGCGCCGCCGCGCGCCTGCCGTCGACCCTGCTGGTGCATGCGGCGGATGATCCCTGGGTGCCTGTGGCCCCGATCCGTCGCGTGGCGGAGGCGGACCTGAGGGGCATCGACGTGTTGATCACCCCCCAGGGGGGGCACAACGGTTTCCATGCCCGTTGCGATGCGGCGGCGGGCCAGGGCTGCTGGGGCGACCGGCTCACGGCCCGCTGGCTCACCCGGCTGCTGGCGGCCGCGCCAGGGGAAGCCGGCGGATGATCCAGGGGGCCACCGGCTGCCCGCCGACCACGTGCTCCCGCAGGATCCGCTCGATCCGCTCCGGGGTGACGCCCCCGTAGACGGTGCCCTCCGGCCAGATCAGCAGCACCGGCCCCTCGGCGCAGATGCGCAGGCAATCGGCCTTGGTGCGCAGCACGATGCCCTCGGGCCGGTTGGCCTCCTCCAGGCCCCAGTCGCGCACCAGCTGCTTGAGCCGATCCCAGCTGGCCTGGCCCACGGCGGGGTCGGGGCAGCACAGCGCCTTGCTGGGGGTGGCGCAGAGCAGCAGGTGGTGGCTGATCGTGGCGTTGATCACGGCGGCGCGATCAGGCCGGCAGGGCCGCCGGCGCCTTGGCCTGCAGCTGGGCGGCAGCCTCCCGCACCGCCTGCCGCGACCAGGCGTCCACCGCCAGCACGTCGGACAGGGAGGGGGCGGCCATCAGATCCACCCGGTGGCGATCGCAGACCACGTCGATCAATCGGGGGATGTCGAGGAAATGGATCCGTTCCTCGAGGAACAGCGCCACGGCCTGCTCATTGGCGGCGTTCATCACCGCTGGCATCGTGCCGCCGGCTCGGCCAGCCGCGTAGGCCAGTTCCATGCAGGGGTACTTGGCGGGGTCGGGCTGGCGGAAGCTCAGTTGCCCCACCTCGGTGAGGTCGAGCCGGCGCCAGGGGGTGGTCAGCCGTTCGGGCCAGCTGAGGCAGTAGAGGATCGGCAGCTTCATGTCGGGCCAGCCCAGCTGGGCCAGCACCGAGGAATCCGCCAGCTCCACCATCGAGTGGATGATCGATTGCGGGTGGATCACGATCTCGATGTGGTCGTAATCGAGGCCGAACAGGTAGTGGGCCTCGATCACCTCGAGGCCCTTGTTCATCAACGAGGCCGAATCCACGGTGATCTTGCGCCCCATGCTCCAGTTGGGGTGGCTGGTGGCGTCGGCCACGGTGGCCTTGTGCAGATCAGCCGCATCCCAATCGCGGAAGGCGCCGCCGCTGGCGGTGAGCTGGATGCGGCGCAGGCCCGGGGTGGGCACGCCGGTGCTCAGCCGTGCGGTTTCGGCGTAGGGGGTGCCCTGCAGGCACTGGAAGATGGCGGAGTGCTCGGAATCGGCGGGCAGCAGCCGCGAGCCGCTGCGTTCGAGCTCGGGCAGCACCACCGGGCCGGCGGCGATCAGGGTCTCCTTGTTGGCCAGGGCCAGGTCCTTGCCGGCGCGGATCGCCGCCAGGGTGGGCAGCAGGCCGGCGCAGCCCACGATGCCCGTTACCACCAGGTTGGCGCTGGGCCAGGCGGCGGCAGCGCACAGGCCATCGCTGCCCCCCAGCAGTTCCGGCATGCGGGCGGGGCGGGCGGCGGGTTCGAGCGCCTGCAGGCGCGTGCGCAGCTCCGCCACGCGCTCCGCATCCGCCAGGGCCACCACCTCCGGGCTGTGGCGCTGGATCTGGCTGATCAGCAGATCGAGGTTGTTGCCCGCGGTGAGCGCCACCACCCGGAAGCGCTCCGGGAAATCGTCCACGATCTCCAGCGTTTGGGTGCCGATCGACCCGGTGGAGCCGAGCACGGAGAGGGCTTTCACGGCGGGGGCGGCGAGCGGCGCGGCCCAGTCTCCCATCGGCGCGCGCGGGCCGGTGGGGCGGGCTTAACTGGCGGCAGTGCTGCAAACGGATCCCCCATGGCGCAACTGCCCCCTTGGCTGCAGCGCTGGAACTTCATTGAACGGGCCAAGCTGGAACGGCAGCTTTGGGATGCCTTCGAGCGCGGTGAGCCGATCGAGCAGCTGGTGGAGCGCTGCGAGCCGGGCTTCCAGAAGGAGGTGTGGACCACCACCGCCGCCCGGATCCGCAAGATCGAAACCCTGATGCGCGACCAGCAGGCCCCACGGGGCTAGCGCGTCAGCCCCGCAGCCACTCGGTGAGCCCGCCGGGTTTGTCGATCAGCTCGATGCCCTGCGCCTGCAGGGCCGCGCGGATGGCATCGGCGCCGGCGTAATCCTTGGCGGCCTTGGCGGCGGCCCGGGCGGCCACCTGGGCTTCGATCTCGGCGTCGCTGGGGCCGGCCCCGTTGGCGGCAGCGGCCTCGGCCGCCGCCTCATGCTGCAGCCCCAACACCCCCGCCAGCTCCTGCAGCAGGGCGGCCTGGGCGGTGAGCTCGGGGTCGGCGGCGGCGGCATCGGCATCGCCGCGCTCCATCCGGTTGGCCAGGGCCCGCAGCGGTTTGGCCAGCTCAAACAGCACCGCCAGGGCGGCGGAGCTGTTGAGGTCATCGTCCATGGCGGCGGCGAAGCGCTGGCGGGCCGCAGCCAGGGCGGGGGGTAGCGCGGCAGGCGCGGCACCGGTGCGCTTGGCGGCCAGGGTTGACGCCAGCCCCAGGGCCCCGTTGAGCCCTTTCCAGCCGGTGGCGGCGGCCTCCAGGGCCTCGGCGGTGAAGTCGAGCGGTTTGCGGTAGTGGGCCTGCAGGGTGAACAGCCGCAGGGTCATCGGCGTCACGCCGGAATCCAGCAGGGCCCGGATGGTGGTGAAGTTGCCGAGCGATTTCGACATCTTCTGCCCCCCCACATTCACCATGCCGTTGTGCAGCCAGTAGCGCGCCAGCGCCTTGCCGCTGGCCGCCTCCGACTGGGCGATTTCGTTTTCGTGGTGGGGGAACACCAGGTCGGCCCCGCCCAGGTGGATGTCGATCGTGTCGCCCAGCTCTTCGCGCACCATCGCCGAGCACTCGATGTGCCAGCCCGGCCGGCCGGCGCCCCAGGGGGAGGGGAAGCTGGGCTCCCCGGGTTTGGCCCCCTTCCAGAGGGCGAAATCAAAGGGGTGCTGCTTGCGGGCCTCCTCCTCGGTGGCCACCCGGCCGGCGGCGTTGTCCTGCTGCTGCTCCAGGTCGCGGCCGCTCAACTTGCCGTAGCCGGCGTGCTTCATCACCGCGAAGTACACATCGCCATCGGCGGAGTAGGCGGCCCCCTTGGCCTCCAGCTCGCCGATCAGGGTGCGAATCGCATCAAGGCTCTGGGTGGCCCGCGGCATCCGGTCGGCGGGAAGGATGTTGAGGCGGGCCATGTCGGCCACGAAGGCCTCGATGTTGCGCTCGCTCACCGCCTGCATCGAGCTGCCCTCTGCGGCGGCGCGGTTGAGGATTTTGTCGTCGATGTCGGTGTAGTTCTGCACAAACGTCACCGCATAGCCGCTCCAGATCAGGTAGCGGCGCAGCACGTCCCAGGCGATGTAGCTGCGGGCATGGCCCAGGTGGCACAGGTCGTAAACCGTGACGCCGCAGCAGTAGATGCTCACCTTGCCGGGCTCGAGCGGCTGGAACGGCTCCAGGCGCCGGCTGAGGGTGTTGGTGAGCTTGAGGGTCATCGGGCCGGTGGTTACTTCGCGTCCATCCAGTTGGCACCAACGCCGGTCTCCACCACCAGGGGCACAGTCAGCGTCACCGCGCGCTCCATGGTTTCACGGGTGAGGGTCACCGCCGCCTCCATCGCCTCAGGGGCCGCCTCCAGCACCAGTTCGTCGTGCACCTGCAGCAGCAGCCGTGCCGGCAGGCCGCCCTCCGCCAGGCGCCGATGCAGGTGCACCATGGCCAGCTTGATGATGTCGGCGCTGGATCCCTGAATCGGGGCGTTGGCGGCGGCCCGCAGCTGTTGGGCCTCCATGCCGCCGCGGCGGGCCACCTCCAGGTCGATCTCGAGGGGGTCTTTGCCCAGCAGGCGCCCCAGGCCGGAGGGATCGAAGGCGAAGGGGCGCCGGCGGCCCAGGATCGTTTCCACGTAGCCGCGCGAGAGGGCCAGCCGCTCCTGCAGCTCCAGGAAGGCGAACACCTTCGGGTAGCGCTGCTTGTACTTGGCGAGGAAGTCCTTGGCCTCGGCCTGGCTGACGCCGGTTTCGCGGGCGAAGCGTTGGGCACCCATGCCATACACCACCCCGAAGTTGATCGTTTTGCCCAGGCGCCGTTCATCGGCGCTCACCGTGTCCTTCTCCAGCAGCAGCCGGGCGGTGAGGGCGTGCACGTCGTCGCCATTGCGGTAGGCCTCCACCAGCGCCTCCTCGCCCGAGAGGTGGGCCAGGATGCGCAGCTCGATCTGGGAGTAGTCGGCGCTGATCAGCTGCCAACCCTGCTCCGGTAGGAAGGCCTTGCGGATGCGCCTGGAAAACTCCGTGCGCACGGGGATGTTCTGCAGGTTGGGGTTGCTGCTGGAGAGGCGCCCTGTGGCGGTGACGGCCTGGTTGAAATCGGTGTGCACCCGGCCGGTTTCCGGCTCCATCAAGGCCGGCAGGGCATCCACGTAGGTGCTCTTGAGCTTGCTGAGGGTGCGGTGCTCCAGCACCAGCGGCACCACCGGGTGGGCGTCCTCCAGTTTTTCGAGCACGGCGGCGTCGGTGCTCCAGCCGGTTTTGGTCTTGCGGGATTTCTTGCGGTCCAGCCCCAGGGTGTCGAACAACAGCTCCCCCAGCTGTTTGGGGGAGGCGAGGTTGAAGTCGAGGCCCGCGGCGGCCTTGGCGTCGGCCTCCAGC
>JBIKKZ010000003.1:0-20549 GCA_044360095.1 Vulcanococcus sp.
AAGGTGGGCAAAGCCCGACTGAGCCTGTTGGGCATGCGGCCGCGGCGCACGGCCGTGCTGATCACCGTGCTCACCGGCAGCCTGATCAGCGGCATCTCACTGGGGCTGATGCTGCTGGTGAGCGACCGCCTGCGCACCGGCCTGTTTGAACTCGATCAGATCGAGCGGCGGCTGCGCGACAGCCGGGAAGCCCTCAGCCGCAGCCAGGCGCTGCTGGAGAGCAGCCGCACCGCCGTGCGCACGGCTGAACAGGGCCGCCAGCAGGCCCGCAGCCAGCTCACCCGGGTGGAGGGCCAAGCCCGCCGGCTGCGCGGTGAGCTGGCACCGCTGATGCAACAGCGCCAGCTTCTGGAGCAGGAGCGTGACCGCCTCAACCGCGACATCAACGCCAGAGACACCGACATCCGCCGCAACCGTGAGGAGCTGGCGCGGTTGAACAGCCGCATCGCCGCCGGCTCAAAGGAGCTGCAAAGCCTCGAAACCAACCTGATTGCCCTGCGCCGCGGCGACGTGGTGATCACAGCCGGCCAACCGCTGGAGATCGCCAAGGTGCGCATCGACAACGGCGACCAGGCCCAGGCGGTGATTGAGGCCCTGCTGCGCCAGGCCAACAGCAACGTCTACCAACTGGTGCTGCCGGGCCAAGCCCCCAACCGCCAGATCCTGCTGGTGCCCAAGAGCGACATCAACCGGCTGGAGCAGGTGCTGCGCCGCCGCGGTGAATGGGTGGTGAGCGTGATCTCGGTGGCCAATGTGCTCAAGGGGGAACGGCAGGTGGTGGCCTTCCCCGATGTGCGCCCCAACAAACGGGTGGTGAAGGCCGGTGAGGTGCTGGCCAGCTCGGCCCTGGAGGCGGATGAAACCAGCCCGGATCAGGTGCGCAGCCGCCTCAACCTGCTGCTGGCGGCCGCCTTCAACAGGGTGAAGCAGCAGGGAAGCCTCACCAGCGGCCTGCAGTTCGACCCGGCGGCCCTCAACCAACTGGGCATCCAACTGAGCGGCAGGCCCGCGGGGCCGGCGGTGCAGCTGGAGGTGGTTGCCCTGCAAAGCCGCGATCTGGCGGAGCCGGTGGCGGTGGAGATCCGCATCCGCCGGTGAGCGGCCTGGTGGCCATTGACCCTGGCCGCAGCAAATGCGGCCTGGCGCTCTGCGATGCGGCGGGCCAGGAGCTGCTGGCCGCCGGCGTGCTGCCGGCCCGAGCCTGCCTGGAGCGAATCCAGGCCTGGAGCGCCGAGCAGCGTTGCCACACGGTGCTGCTGGGGGATGGCACCGGCAGCGCCCCCTGGCGCCAGCGGCTGGCGCCGTTGCCCCTCACGCTGACCCTGGTGCCGGAAGCGGGCACCACCCTGGCGGCGCGGCGGCGTTACTGGCAGCTGGAGCCTCCCCGGGGCTGGCGGCGCCTGCTGCCGGAGGGGCTGCGGCTCCCCCCGCGGGACATCGACGATGTGGTGGCCCAGCTGCTGCTGGAGCGCCATCTGCAGCGGCCCCTGCAACGCGATCACTGCGAATGGCTATCGGCGGCGGCCGCGGCCCCTTAAAACTTGGCCCGCACCGTGAAGGCGTAATCGCCACCGGGCTCAAGCTGGTAGTCGGCCTTGAGCAAAAACCGCAGCAGGGCGTCCTGAATCAGGGCCCGCCCCAGGGAGGGCTCCACCACCAATTCGCCGCGGTCAAAAAACCAGCAGAAAGTCCACTGGAAGCCCCCGGCACTCACCTCCCCCTCCAGCAGCCGCTGGCTGAAGCTTTGGTGCAGCACCCGCAGCTGCGCCGTGGTGGCGGGCAAACGGCTCACGCGGCGGGGGGCTCCGGGGCGGAGGGCCCCGCCAGCTTGGCGGCACTGGGGGCGAGAAAGCCGTTCAAGTGGTTACCGGCCCGCTCCAGCCCGAGGCGCTGAATCAACGCCACGCCGGCCAGCACCTCCTCGAGCACCTCATCGAGCAGGGGTTGCTCGGCGGGGCTGAAGCGCCCCAACACATGGCCCACGGTGCGCTGTTTGCGCTCCACCGGGTTGAGGGCCGGGGCACCGATGCCGATGCGCAGCCGCGGGAACGCCTCACCACCCAGATGGGCGATGGTGCTGCGCAGGCCGTTGTGGCCGCCGGCCCCACCGCTGCGCCGCAGCCGCAGGCGGCCCAGGGGCAGGTCCATGTCGTCCACCAGCACCAGCAGCTGGTGCGGCTGCAGATCAAACCAATCCAGGGCAGCCCGGATCGAGCGGCCGCTGTCGTTCATGAAGGTCTGGGGCATCAGCAGCCGCAGCCGGTTGGGGCCGCTGCCCACCTCCGCCAGCAGGCCTTGCAACTTGCTCTGCTGCCGGAAGCTGCTGCCGTTTTGGGCGGCCAGGCGCTCCAGCGCCATGAAGCCCACGTTGTGGCGGGTGCCAGCGTATTGCGCGCCGGGATTGCCGAGACCCACCAGCAGCTGCAGCGGATTCGCTCCAGCGGGGGAGGCCATGGCTGCGCTCAGTCGGGGGCCTGCTCGGGCGTTGTCGGAGCGGCGGTGGTCGAGGCGGTGGTCGCGGTGGTGGTCGCCACGGTGGATTCCGCCTTCACGTCGACCGTGTCGATCGCCTTGCGGAATT
This sequence comes from Vulcanococcus sp., assembly GCA_044360095.1. Classification (GTDB taxonomy): domain Bacteria; phylum Cyanobacteriota; class Cyanobacteriia; order PCC-6307; family Cyanobiaceae; genus Vulcanococcus. The sequence continues at coordinate 2,582 of JBIKKZ010000003.1, forward strand.
CTTGCTCGAACTCACTGGAGGCCGATTGAAAGCCCTTCAGGGTGCGGCCCAGGGTTTTGCCCAGCTCAGGCAAACGTTTGGGACCGAACACCAACAGGCCGATGGCGGCGATGACCGCAAGCTCCGGCAGTCCGATCCCAAAAACGTTCATGGATCAGCTGATGCCGTTCCAGTTCACGGTGATGCCGTCGAGCAGCAGCGACTTGTTGTACAGCTGCAGGATCACCAGCAGGAACACCAGGAACAGGGCCATGAACACGCCCATCACCGGCGTGGTTCCCCAGCCAGGCACCACCTTGCCGTACTCGGAGTTGAGCGGACGAAGCAGATCTCCCAGGCGGGTGCGTTGAGCCATGGCGGTGTTGTGCTCTCTGGCAGGGGTGCGATCTCGATACTGTAAGGGCCCTCACCGCCGCCACGGCGGGCCCGTCGAGAGTTGTGATGGAAACCTCCTCCCCCGCCCTGTCCGTGGCCCTGGCGGTTCTGGCGGTGCTGCTGGGGCTCACCGGCTTTGGCATCTATCTGGCCTTCGGCCCGCCGTCCAAGGGGCTCACCGATCCCTTCGACGATCACGAGGACTGATCGGCAGGACCCACAACAGCGCCTTCGGCGGGCGCGATCGACACCCGAACGGAGGCCAACTGCCAGGGCCTGAGCTGGGCCAAGTGGGGCGCCACAGCCCACCCCGCTGGCCAGCGCAGCCACTGCCGCTGGGGGCTGAGGTTCTGCAGCGTGACCCAGGCCTCACCCGGTTGCGCCAGCGGCCGCAGCGCAATCAGCTGCACCGCATCGGTGCCCCAATCAATCGCCTGCAGGGCCACGGGCTGGGGGGAGCCAGCACTGGGGCGCAGCCATAGCGGCTCCCGGAAGCGGCGGGCGGCCTGGGGCACCGCCTGCTGCCGCCACCCCTGGCCACAGGGCATCAGCGCCAACCGCAGCCGCTGCAGGCCGTTGTCAGCGCCGGGGTCGGGCCAAGAGGGGGCCCGCAGCAGCGACACCCCCAGGCGGTCCTCCCGAGCTGACACCCCCTGGGGCCCATCCAGCAGCACCGCCAAGCCACCAGCTCCAGCGACGGCCTGGCAAGCCATCCAGCTCACGGCCGGCACCTCCCAGCGGGCCTGCTCCCGGGCCGTGAGCGGCTCCGCGGGCCGCTCCAGCACGCCGCCGGCCGTGTCGGCCGCAACCCGCACCGCCCGCTGGGCCAGGGGAATCTCCAGGCGCAGCAGCTCGTGGCGCTGGTGCCAGTCCACCTGCAGCTGCAGCTCCAGCCACGGGGATGCGGCCCGCAGCTGCAGATCAAGCCGCAGAGCGCTGCGGCCGCAGCGGCCGCGCCACACCAAGCGGGTGCACAGGGGGCCTTGCTCCGCCAGCTCCGGTCCGCTGAGCCACTGCAGCGGCAGGGGATGGGTGCGGTAGTCGGCGGCGAGATCCCAGGCATCCCAGAACTCGCCGTGGTCGCGCCAGCGGCACCACTGCAGGGGCTCCGCCAGCTGGGGCTGGCCGTCAGGCCCCCACAGCTGCAACACCCCCTCGGGGCCCACCTCCACCCGCACCAGGCCGTTCTGCAGCAGCCAACGGTTGGGCCCCTCCTCCGCGGGGGCCCCCGTGAGCTGCACCGGCTGGGCGATCGGGGCCGCAGGCGCGGGCTGAGGCGGCGACAAACCGACCGACCGACCGCCGGCCCACCGCTCCAGGCCCTGGGCCACCACCCCCGCCGGCAGGGGGATCTGCACCCAGACCCCACCGCCGGGGGCCGGCTGCTGGGGCAAGGCGGCGGCCTGCTGCCCGTGGCCGCTGGGCAGCTGCCAGTGGCCGGGCGGCAAGCGCAGCGTGAACGGACCAGCCGGCTGCGGCTGCAGCTGCACCGCCCACCAGGGCTGGGGCGCGCCTGGGCTGATGGGTGCGGCGGCTGGGCTCGGCGGCGGCCGCTGGGCGCTCAGCCAGGCGTGCAGGGCCTGGTCCCGATGCCCGCGGGCCTGGCGGCGCGCGGCGCGCCACTGAGGCTCGGCCTGGTCAAACACCTCCGGGATCGCCGTGCCGGGGAGGATGTCGTGAAACTGCTGAAACAGCAGGGGGCGCCAATCGGGCCGCTGCGGCAGCTGGCCTGGTGCCTCAGACGCCCCAAGCCAGGCCAGGGCCTGGCCCAACTCCGCCTCCCGCAGCAAGCGCTCCAGGCTGCGGTTGTGGCGTTTCTGGTCGGGGCGGCTGGTGGCACAGCCGCGGTGCAACTCCAGATAGAGCTCATCGCGCCACACCGGCAGCGCTAGCGCCAGGGGTTCGAGGCCATCGAGGTAGGCGCGCAGGCTGCCGTAGCGCTGCGGGCAGGCCAAGGGCTGCTCCTGCCACAGCTCCAGCTGCTGCAGCATCTCGGCGGTGGGGCCGCCGCCGTGGTCGCCCACACCCGGCAGCCACAGGGCCTGATCCACACCGCTGGCGGCCTGCCACTGCCGCCGGTAGGTCTCCATGGCAAGGGGATCACCATCGGTGCCGATCGGTGCTGTGGCGAAGGCCAGCAGCTCGGCGCCACTGCGGTCCCGCCAGCGAAACAGCCGGTGCGGAAACGGGTTGGTGGCATTCCAAGCCAGCTTGTGGGTGCAAAACCAACGCACCCCCGTGGCCGCCGCCACCGCCGGCAGGCCCGCGGCAAAACCGAAGCTGTCGGGCAACCAACAGAGGTGGTGCCGCCACTCGGGGAAACGGCTGCGGCTGTAGGCCTGGCCCAGCTCAAACTGGCGCAACAGCGAAGCGGTGCTCAGCAACACGCAGTCGCTCTCCACCCAGGGGCCATTAATGGGCTCGAAGCGGCCCTGCTGCATGGCCCGGCGCAGGCGGGCAAACAGCTCCGGCCGGTGCTGCTCGATCCAGGCGTAGAGGGCGGGGCTGGAGTGGGCGAAGTGCAGCTGCGGGTGGCGCTCCATCAACGCCAGGGCCGATTCAAAGGTGCGCACCGCCGCCTGCCAGGTGTCCGCCACCGGCCACAGCCAAGCCAGATCCAGATGGGCATGGCCCAACACATGGAAGCCGCCGGCGGGCCTGTGCTCGGCCTGGGCCCGCAACCAGGGCCGCAGCGCCTCGCCGCTGGCGGGATCGCTGGGGCTCAGGCCCTGCAGCTGAGCCGCCAGGGCCTCCCGCCCAGCCGCCTCCAGGCGGCCCTCCGCCAGGGCGAGCTGGGCGCCGATCAGCACACCCGAGGGATCCGCAGGATCCAGGGGCTCCTGCTCCAGCTGGCTGGTGATCAGGGCGCCGTCGTCATGCAGGGGGGAGCGCAGGCGCAGCTGCACCAGCAGGGGGCGGCCGCGCCACCAGGCCTCGGGCAACGGCCAGCGGCAGGCGGTGTCGAACAGGTCGCCCTGGTGCACCAGGGCGCCATCCACCCTCAGCTCCACCGCATCGGCCCACCAGCGCAACACCAGCCGCGCCCGGCGATCGCCGCGTTGCTGCGCCTCCCAGGCGGATGGGCACTCCAGCTGCAGCCGCAGGTTGAGCCAGCGGCCACCCCGCGGCCAAATCACCAGGCCGCGCCGGTGCCAATCGGGGCGGGCACGGGCGCCCCAGGGGTCGTCGAGGGCAAAACCGCAGCCCGGATCAGCGCGGCCACCGGGGCCATCCAGACGCCACTGCGGCCGCAGATCCAGCCGGGTTTGCGTCTGAAACGTTTCAATCCAGGAGCGAACGCCGCCCTCAGGGGCCTCCGGCATCGGTGAAGGCGATCACGACCCATAGGATGATGCCGCTGCCGCAGGGTCGTTCAGGGCCCATCTGGCGCCTGTCACTCCCTGTCACCCGCCGGACAGACCATGCTCGCCCTCAAGATCTCGGTTTACTCCGTCGTCTTTTTCTTCATCGGGATCTTCGTGTTCGGCTTCCTGGCCAGCGACCCCAGCCGCACCCCCAGCCGCAAGGACCTGGAGGAGTGAGAGGAGTGATTCGTGCCTCAGGCCTGGCCTGAGCCTCAGGTGGTGAGCTGCTGAACCGTCCCGATCGATCCAGAAACGCCACGCACGCGTGGCAGGATCGCGGCCCCCGTCGCCCACCCGGTGAAGCCTCCGCTACGGACGAGAGCCTTCCGGGTTGCACCGTGTTTGCTGGCCTCCCTGCTGGGGGGCTTTGCGCCAATGGCCATGGCCGAGGCCCCGGGCACGCCCAGCGGGGCAGCGGGCAGCGGAGAACAACCGGCTGCAGCTAGCGGCGGCGCCAAAGCGGCCATCGACCGCCCGCTGCAGCCCGCCACCGCCGAGCAGCGGCCGCCGGCGCAGATCGGCCTGCTGGCCGATGAACAGGGTTTTGATGGGCTGCTGGATCGCTTCGTAGCCCGCGGCGATGTGCAGATCGATCTGGCCGGGGGCCGGCTTCTGGCGGACCGGCTGGAGTACGAAACCAAAACCCGAACGCTTTACATCGCCGGGCGGGTGCGCTTCTGGCGCGGCGAGCAGTATTTCCAAGCCAACAGCCTGCGCTACAGCCTGGCGGAAAACCGGGGCGACGCCGAGGCGGTGTATGGGGTAGTGGATTTCGACACCACCGACGTCGACTTCGACCTGGAGGCCGCCCCCTCGGTGGCAACGCCACCGTTGAGCTACTGGCCGCGATCCACACCCTTCCAGGCCAGCCGCTTCCTCGTGGAGCCCGCCAACCTCAGGCCCCGGGCCAGCGGAGCACTCAGCAGCAAGCCCTTGGCCACGGCCCAGAGCCGCAGCCTGCTGCCGGGCCTGAGCAGCAGCGTCAGCCTGGGCAGCGACGCCAGCGGCGGTCGCCCCGCCCCCCTAAGGCTGCGCGATTGGCGCACGCCACCGGTGGTGCTGATGCCGGAGGCCCGCTCCATGGCCTGCCCCCCCCTGATCCCACCGATCCCCAACTGGCATCCCTACCCCAATGCGATCACCGCCTGGGGGTATGGCCAATCGATCGACGCCAACTTCGGCGATGCCTTCTTCTTCAACGGCCGCATGCGGCCCGAATACCTCTGGGGGTTCAACGTCAACCGGCGGCTGATCGACGCGGGCCCCCTGGCGCTGGAGTTCGATTCCAACGCCCTGCTGCACACCGCCAACTGGCAGCGGGGCGGGCCCTACAACAACACTTACCCCAACGCGCCGTTGCCTCCTCAGACGTTCGGCGAGTTCACCGGGGGCCTGGGGCTGCGGGCTTGGGTGCAGCCTTGGCTCAGCCTCGGCTTCATTCAAGGGGTGAGCTTGCTCACCGACAACAGCCTCTACGAGCAAACCTTCCGGGGCAGCTACCAAACCTTCCTCAACTACCTCGGCTTCGAAGTCGAGGCCCTGGTGAAGCCGCAATGGTCGGTGGTGGGTCGCCTGCACCACCGCTCCGGCGCCTACGGCACCTACGGCGGCGTGAGCGAGGGCAGCAACGCCTACCTGGTGGGCGTGCGTTACCGCTTTGGCGAATCGGCCCCAGCCCCGGTGGCTCCCGACATGCCGGCGCCCCAAAGCTGCCCCGGCGCCCCACCGCCCGGCCAAAAGCTGCCGGCACCGCTGGGCGAGCAGCTCAACCAGGTGGCCCAAGGCAGCCGCCAGCAGGCGGCGGGCCAGGTGCCCGCCGAGGAGATCCAGCCCCGCCAACCGCTGGGCAACCCCTACGCCGAAGAACAGGAGCGACACCGGGCCATCGAGGCCGCCGTGGATCAGCGGGTGCGCGACGTGCGCTTCGTGCGCAGCCTCAAGCTGGAGCGCCGCCAGGGGGGCTTCCGCTACGACCAAACCTCAGAAGCACGCCAGTTCGGGCAGGCCCAACCCCAGCAGCTGACGGGCTTTTACGGAGACCAAAAACTGGTGGAGGGCCAGGTGAGCCGTTGGCGCTTCCAGGCCGAGCGCATCACGATCACGCCCACGGGGTGGCAGGCCGAACGGGCGGCGTTCACCAACGACCCATTCACACCTTCCCAGTCGTGGCTGGATCTGGAAACCGTCGTGGCGCAGGACCTCGGTGAGGGCAAAACCAAGATCAAGGCCAAACGCAGCCGCCTGATCTTGGAAAACCGGTTGCCGATTCCGATGCGCCGCAACCTCACCCTGGAGAAAGAGAAGCCGGTGGACAACCGCTTCGTGGTGGCCGATGACGGCATCGACCGCAGCGGCGTCTACTTCGGCTACAAGCTCCCTGAATACGACATCCCCAGAACCCAGGCCAAGCTGAAGCTGGAGCCGCAGTTCATGGTGGCCCGCGCCTTGAACGGCTCCGTGAGCACCTACCCGTTGCCCGGTTCGCCCGCCGGAGCCCCCAACGCCACCCAGCCGGCCCAGATCGGCGATCTGTTCGGTGCCATGGCGAAGGTGGAAGGCAAGATCTTCGGCTTTGCCACCTCCGACTTCGCCGTCAGCCTGTCGACCCTCAACCCGAGCAACTTCGCCAACGGCACCCGCAGCTGGGGCGATTTTTCCCGCTCCTTCCAGCTGCCCAATCTGGGAATTCTGCCCGCCAGCACCTACACCACCAGGCTCTACGGCGCCTACCGCTACCGCAGCTTCAATGGCTCCCTGGGTTATCAGGATGTTTATTCAGCGGTGGGGGCGTCGCTGGAGAACACCGGCAAACTGAAGCCCTTGGGGGCGATCAGCAACAACTACTTCTGGCGTGCCTCCTTCGGCAATTACCAGGGCACCACCTTCGCCAGCAACAGCCCGACGGGCACCACCATTTCACAAACCATCGGCGACAGCACGCGCGCCAGTTTCTATGGCGCCATCAACAGCAGCGTGCCGATCTGGACCGGCAAACCCCGCAACGGCGACGACCCCAAATCCACCCAGAACACCCCCACGCCGATCATCCCAGGGCTGAGCATCAACACGGTGACCAGCACCGCCCTCGACTACTACGGCAATGGCTCCAACCAAAACCTGATCAGCTTCACGGGCGGCCCCACGCTGACCCTGGGCAGCTTCACCAAAAACTTCTTCGACTACACCCAGCTCACGATCACCGGCGGCGGCACCCTGCAGCAGGGGGCAAGCCTGTTCGCCTTCGACCGCAATGTCGACCTGGCCACCCTCGGCATCGGCTGGACGCAGCAGCTGTTTGGCCCGCTGCTGTTCAACCTCGGCCTTGGCTACAACGTCGACCCCAGCTCGCCGTATTTCGGCTACACCACCAACGCCTACGGCGAACTGCGCTGGCAGCGCCGCGGCTACGAGTTCGCGATCTACTACAGCCCCTACGAGCAGGTGGGCGGCATTCGCGTGAAGCTCAACGACTTCAACTTCAACGGCACCGGCGTGCCCTTTGTGCCCACCAAGCCGTTCAGCCCCACCCGCAACCGCCAGAGCCTCTTCTAAGGCCGACCCGGCAAGGGCGCTGGCGGCGGCGGGATCACGGGCGGCTCCTCACCGCCCACCACCAGGCCGCTGCCGCTGAAGTCGGCCCCCACAAGCACCGCCCCTTCGATCTGCACGCCGGGGGTGAGCGCCTGCAGGATCACGGCATCGCGCAAATTGGCCCGGCGCAGATCGGCATCGGTGAGGTCGGCGTTGGTGAGCCACACCTGCTGCAGCCGCGCCCCCCGCAGATCCGCCCCGGTGAGATCGGCGCCCTCCAGTGTGCTGCCGCGCAGATCAGCCCCGCGCAGGTCGGCGCCGCGAAAATCCATGCCGCTCAGCACCAGTCCCCGCAGGTCGGCGCCGCGCAGATCACAGCCCTGGCACTGCCACCAGGGAGCGGCCGCGGCCGCAGCAGGGCCCGGCCGGTAAGGCTCCACCGCCAGGGGCTCGGCCGCCCGCACCGCACCGCCTGCCACCAAAGCAGCACCCAGGCCAAAGGCAACAAGCGCAGAGGAGAAGGGGGCCATCGGCCGCGGGCAGTCCTGTCTTCGTCTTAGACAGTTGCGCGACTGGCCGCCACAAACGGTGACGGCCGATGACGCTCAGGCGCCGGCGAACCCCTGCAGGTAGGGCAAGCGGGCCACGGTGGCGGCCAGCTGCTCGCCGTGGGCCAGCAATTGGCCGGTGGCATCCCACTGGCCGCTCACCAGCATCTGCTGCGGCCCGGGCGCCAGGCTGAGCCCCCAACGCTCACTGGCACCCTGAAGGCTGGCCTGGGCCACATCCACCTGGAAATGCTCCGCCGGATGGCCAGCGGCAAACTCCTGAATGGCCAGCATCGTGGCGTGGTCCGCCACCAGGCAGGGGATGCCCAGGGCCAGGCAGTTGCCGTAGAAGATCTCGGCAAAGCTTTCGCCCACCACAGCCCGAATCCCCCAGCGCATCAGAGCCTGGGGGGCGTGCTCGCGGCTGGAGCCACAGCCGAAGTTGCGGTTCACCAGCAGGATGCTGGCCCCCTGGTGCTCGGGCCGATCAAAGGGGTGCAGACCGGCGGAGCCGGCGGCCAGCTCGGCGCGGTCGTCGGCAAACGCCGCCGGGCCCAGGGCATCAAAGGTGACGCATTTGAGAAAGCGCGCCGGGATGATCCGGTCGGTGTCGATGTCATCGCCGCGCACCACCACGGCGCTGCCGCTGACGGTGGTGATCGCTCCGGTGGGGAGGGGACGGGTCATGGCGGTGTTTCAGGCGTTGAGCAGCTGGCGCACGTCGCTGACGCGGCCGTTGATGGCGGCGGCGGCCACCATGGCCGGGCTCATCAGCAGGGTGCGGCCCGTGGCGGAGCCCTGGCGGCCCTTGAAGTTGCGGTTGCTGGAGCTGGCGCTGATCTGCCGGCCCTCGAGGCGGTCGGGGTTCATCGCCAGGCACATCGAGCAGCCCGGTTCGCGCCACTCGAAGCCCGCCGCGCGGAACAGCTGATCGAGGCCTTCGGCCTCCGCCGCCGCGGCCACCTGCTCACTGCCGGGCACCACAAACGCCTTAATCCCAGGAGCCACATGGCGGCCCTTGGCCACCGCCGCCGCCGCCTGCAGATCGCTGAGGCGGCCGTTGGTGCAGCTGCCGATGAAGCAGACATCCACCGGCGTGCCGGCGATGGGGGCTCCGGGCTGCAGATCCATGTAGCGGTAGGCCTCCTCCGCCAGGGGGCGTTCATCGGGAGCCGTCTGCTCGAGGGTGGGCACCGTTTCATCCACGCCGATGCCCTGGCCGGGGGTGATGCCCCAGGTCACCGTGGGGGCGATGCTGGCGGCATCGAAGCGCACCTCGTCGTCGAACACGGCATCGGGGCCGCTGGCGAGGCTGCGCCACCAGGCCACGGCACGCTCCCAGGCATCACCGCTGGGGGCATAGGGACGGCCCTGCAGATAGTCGAAGGTGGTCTGGTCTGGGTTCACGTAACCGCAGCGGGCGCCCCCCTCGATCGCCATGTTGCAGAGGGTCATCCGCTCCTCCATCGACAGGGCCTCGATGGCGGGGCCGGCGAATTCGTAGGCAAAACCCACACCGCCCTTGACGCCCAGCACGCGGATCACGTGCAGCACCAGATCCTTGGCGTAAACACCCGGCTCTAGGCGGCCATCCACCCAGATGCGGCGCACCTTGAGCTTGCCCATCGCCAGGCTCTGGCTGGCCAGCACATCGCGCACCTGGCTGGTGCCGATGCCGAAGGCAATGGCCCCGAAGGCCCCGTGGGTGGAGGTGTGGGAATCGCCGCAGGCCACGGTCATGCCGGGCTGGGTGAGGCCCAGCTCCGGGGCGATCACATGCACGATCCCCTGGCGACCGCTTCCCAGGCCATGCAGGGTGATGCCGTGCTCGGCGCAGTTGGCCTCAAGGGTGGCGAGCATCTCCTCCGCCAGGGGATCGGCAAAGGGGCGCGCCTGGGAGGTGGTGGGCACGATGTGATCCACCGTGGCCACGGTGCGCTCCGGATGACGCACGCTCAAACCAAGATCCTTGAGCCCTGCAAAGGCCTGTGGGCTGGTCACCTCATGGATCAGGTGCAGCCCGATGAACAGCTGGCTGGCCCCGCCGGGGAGCTCAGCCACCTGGTGCAACGTCCAGACCTTGTCAAAAAGGGTGCCGGAGCTCACGGCCTTGCGCAGACAGGAATCGACGAGACTAGAGCTGCGCCCCAGCCCAACTTCAACCCAGCCGCAGCCGCAGCCGCAACCGGTTGAGCGCCTCGCCGGCGCTGAGGGTCTGTATCCAGGCGCGGCCGCGGCTGGCGCTGAAGCGCACCCCCTCGCTGCTGCAGCCATCGGGCCCGGCCACGGCGATGTGCACCAGCCCCACGGGCTTGGCGTCGCTGCCGCCGCCGGGGCCCGCCACGCCGGTGATCGCCAGCGCCCAATCGGCGCCGGTGGCGCGGCGGGCGCCCTCGGCCATGGCCTGGGCCACCGGATCGCTCACGGCACCGTGCTGCTCGAGCAGCGCCGCCGGCACCCCGAGCAGCCGCTGTTTCACCACATTGGCGTAGGCGATCACCCCGCCCAACCACACCTCGGAGGCGCCGGGCACCGCCGCCAGGGCCGCGCCGAGGCCGCCGCCGGTGCAGCTCTCGGCCACCGCCAGGGTCTGCCTGCGGGCGCGCAGGCGGGCCAACACCACGGCGCCCAGATCGTCATCGTCGGCCCCGAAGCAAGCATCCCCGGTGCGGGCGCGGATCTGCGCCTCCAGCGGGGCCAGCAGGGCTTCGGCGGCGGTGGCGGTGGCGGCGCAGGCGGTGAGCCGCAGCTTCACCTCACCGGCACCGGCATAGGGGGCCACGGTGGGGTTGCTCTGCTCCAGCAGATCCCCCAGCTGCTCGGCCAGGTTGGATTCGCCCACCCCCCAGAAGCGCAGCATGCGGCTGGCGAACACCCCGGGGGCCAGGCCCTGGTCCCGCAGCCAGGGGGCAGCGGTGGCCCGCCACATGGCGCGCATCTCGCTGGGCACCCCGGGGAAGGTGAGGATCGTGAAGCCGGGCCTGGGGCTCCAGATCATCCCGGCGGCGGTGCCGGTGGGGTTGGGCAGCACTTCTGCCCCCTGCGGGAGCAGGGCCTGGCGCCGGTTGCTGGGGGCCATGGGCCGGCCGCGGCCACTGAGCTTGGCCTGGATGTCGGCCCAGAGCTCCGGGCGCTCCTGCATGGGCGTGCCGAAAGCCGCCGCCAGCGCTTCGGTGGTCAGGTCGTCGGGGGTGGGGCCCAGCCCGCCGGTGGTGATCAGCACGCGGCAGCGCAGGCTGGCGGCCTGAACCGTCTCGATCAGGCGCTGCCGGTTGTCGCCCACAACGGTCTGGCGGTGGTGGGGAATCCCGAGGCTGGCGAGCTGCTCCGCCAGCCAGCGGGCATTGCCATTGATGATGTTGCCGAGCAGCAGCTCGGTGCCCACACAGAGAATCTCAGCCGCCATCGCCGGCCTGGGCCTGCTGCAGCTCCTGCTCACGCTTGAGGCTGCGGCGGCAGGCGATCACCACCCCGATCAGCACGGCGGTGGCCAGGGCCAGCCACAGGAACCGCAGCTCGGCATTCACCAGCACCAGCGCCAGGGCCGCCAGCCACTGGGTGAAGGCGTAGATCAGCACCACGGTGCGGCGGTGGCTGAATCCCGCCCTCAGCAACCGATGGTGCAGGTGGCGCCGGTCGGGATAGAAGGGCGAGCGGCCCTGGCTGAGGCGGCCCATGATCACCGCCGACATGTCGGCCAAGGGCAGCGACAGGATCAGCAGCGGCAGCAGCAGGCTGACGCTGGTGAGGCCCTTGGCCGGGCCCACGATGCTGATCGCCGCCAGGGCAAATCCCAGGAAATAGGAGCCCCCATCCCCCATAAAAATGCGAGCGGGATTGAAGTTGTGGCGCAGAAAGCCCAGGCAGCTGCCGGCCAGGGCCGCGGCCAGCAGGCCGGGGGCCGGCTGGTTGAGGCTGTAGCTCACCGACAGCAGCCCCACGGCGGCGATGCCGCTCACGCCGGCGGCCAGGCCATCGAGGCCATCGAGCCAGTTGATCGCATTGGTGATGCCCACCAGCCAGATCACCGTGGTGAGCAGGCTGAGGCCATCGGAGAGCTCGATCGCGCCGGGGGCGCCGCCGAAGGGGTTGAACGGCAGGTCGATGGCACCGATGCGCACCCCCTGGCTCCACACCGCCATGGCCACCAGCAGCTGACCGGCCAAGCGCGGGAGCGGCGGCAGGGCGAACAGGTCATCCGCCAGGCCGATCACAAAAAAGCAAAGCGAACCGGCCAGGGTGGTCCAGATCTGGGCGTCCTGCAGGGGCGGCAGGGCCACGAAGCCCCCGATCCCCCAGATCAACAGCAGCGCCAGCACAAAGCCGGCCACGATGCCCACGCCACCGAGCCGCACCATCGGAGCGGTGTGCTGCTTGCGGGCATCGGGCTGATCGATCAGGCCCCAGCGCAGCCCCAGGGCGCGCACCAGGGGCACGATCAGGGCCGTGAACAGGGCCGCACAGGCGAAGGCCAGAACGGCGGCAAGGTCCGGCCGGCTGGAGATCATCGAGGGCGCCGCACGGTGACGATCAAGGCCGGAGCAGTGCCGGTCGGCCGAAGCTTAGGCAGGGCTTGGCGCCGCGGCGATCCCCGCAGGGGGCTGCGGCGGCCAGTCGTTCAAGCGGGCTGCAGGGTGCGCGCTTCGCTGTAGAGCGGGAAGCGCTCACACAGCGCCGCCACGCGCTCACGGCAGCGGTTCTCGATGGCGGTGTCCTCGGGGTTGAGCAGACGGTCGGCGATCACATCGGCCACCTCGCGGAAGGCCGCCTCATCGAAGCCGCGGGTGGTGCAGGCGGCCGTGCCCAGGCGCAGGCCGCTCGTCACGAACGGCGACTGCGGGTCAAAAGGCACCGTGTTCTTGTTGGCGGTGATGTGCACATCGCTCACCAGCAGATCGGCCACCTTGCCGGTCATGCCGATGCTGCGGAGATCCAGCAACACGAGGTGGTTGTCGGTGCCGCCGCTCACCACAGCGATGCCCCGCTCCTGGATGCGGGCCGCCAGGGCCTGGGCGTTGGCCACCACCTGACGGGCGTAGGCCTGGAAGCTGGGCTGCAGGGCCTCACCGAAGGCCACGGCCTTGGCGGCGATCACGTGCTCCAGCGGGCCGCCCTGGCTACCGGGGAACACCGCCTTGTCGAACTGCTTGGCGAACTCCGCATCGCGGCAGAGGATCAGGCCACCGCGGGGGCCCCGCAGGGTTTTGTGGGTGGTGGTGGTCACCACATCGCACACAGGAACCGGGTTGGGGTGCACCCCGGCGGCCACCAGGCCGGCGATGTGGGCCATGTCCGCCAGCAGGTAGGCGCCCACCTCATCGGCGATGGCGCGGAAGGCCTGGAAGTCGATCGTACGCGGATAGGCGGAGTAGCCGCAGACGATCAGCTTCGGCTTGTGCTCCAGCGCCAACTGGCGAATGCTCTCGAAGTTGAGCTGCTGGGTGTCGGGGTCAACCCCGTACTGCACCACCTTGAACCACTTGCCACTCACGTTCACAGGCGAGCCGTGGGTGAGGTGGCCGCCGTGGCTCAGGTCCATGCCCATGATCGTGTCGCCGGGCTGCAGAAGCGCCAGGAACACGGCGAAGTTGGCCTGGGCGCCGCTGTGGGGCTGCACATTGGCCCAGGCGGCACCGAACAGCTGCTTGGCCCGCTCGATCGCCAGCTCCTCGATCGCATCCACGTGCTCGCAGCCGCCGTAATAACGCTTGGCCGGCAGGCCCTCGGCGTACTTGTTGGTGAGCACCGAGCCCTGGGCCTCCATCACGGCCCGGGAGGCGAAGTTCTCAGAAGCGATCAGCTCCAGGTGGGTCTGCTGCCGCTGCAGCTCCTGGCCGATCAGGGCAGCGATGGCGGGGTCGCCGGCAGCCAGGGGGGCATTGACGGCTGTAGCGGTGGACTCCGCCATGGCAGATCACGAAGGCACGTTGGCGCTGATCGTAAGAAACCTCAGCCAACAAAAAACCGCCCCGAAGGACGGTTTGAGTCAGGCGCGCCTGGAGAGATTCGAACTCCCGACCCTCTGATCCGTAGTCAGATGCTCTAATCCGCTGAGCTACAAGCGCCTGGGCCTGCCTCAGTATTTTCCTCACACCAAGGGCCCATCCGTCAACCGGCACCACCCTCCCCTGGCCTCCCCCTGCCCCCATGCCGATCCGCTGGTACGGCCCCGCCGACCCTGAAGACCCCACCTACCGCCACTTCGCCCGGATCGTGAATCTGGTGCTGCACGCCATGGCCTTCGCCGCGGTGAACAGTGGCCTCTGGTTTGTGGAAACCATGCGCCACCCCTGGCCCCACCTCGCCTGGCTCACGGAGGCCTGGGGGCTGCTGCTGCTGGTGCAAGTGGTGAGCGTGGTCGTGCGGCGGCCGCCGGCGTCATCCTGAGGGCAGCCCCCGGCTCCGGCATGCCCCTCTCCGCCAGCGCAATCCGTGATCTGCAGGAGCAGATCGCCGATCGCATCTACATCCAAATCGCCGGTTGGCACCTCTACCTGGGGGATGCGGGCCTGGCGGAAGCCCTGGCGATCGAATGCGCCGCCCGGCTCGACCAGGGGGCCGGAGTGTGCGCGCGCCAGGCCCTGGAGGCGGTGCAGGTGCCCATCGGCGGCGGCGGCAGCCGGCTGCCGCTGGCGCGGCTGGTGCCCGCCGGCCAACTGCAAGACCTGGAAGACCTCCTGGCCAGTCACAGCTAGGGTTGTGCCTGCCGCCACCGCCCCGTGCTGGTCATCGAGGTCACCAACGCCCGCGAGGTGGTGCGCCAGCGCATCGGCCGCCTCGGCAGCCGGTTGATCGGCAAGGTGGTGGATGCCGAAGCCCAGGTGGAGAAGGCGCTGATGCAGGAGATGGAAACCGCCTTCCGCGATTTCGGCATCGAAGCCCGCATCTACTCGGTGGATGGCCCGGCGATGGTGGGCCGCAGCCATCTCGAACTGCCGATTCAGGTGCGTGAAGAGCGGGTGGTGGAGCTCTGAAGCCGCCGGCCTAACGAGCGAACGGCAAACGCGCCTTGAGCTGCCCCTGGAGTTGGCGGATCAGCTGATCCATCTCCGGCACCCGCGCAGCGCCAGCCGCGAGGACATACACCAGCAACGAGGCTCCGCCCGCGAGGCTGCACTCCAACAGCCGGCCCACCACGCCGGATGGCCAGGCGATGGCCTGGGCCAGGCCCCAGGCCACCAGGCCCGAAGCCACGGCCGCCCCCAGCAGCAGCAGCGTGTCGCGCCCCCACACCCGCAGGGGTAGCCCCCCCAAGCGCCCCTGCAGCGCCAGCAACAGCCCCAGGCAGGTGATCAGGTTCACCGCCACCGTGGCCAGCACCAGCCCGGCCGCGCCGCAATTCAAGGCCGGCAGCACCAACGCGCCGCCGGGGATTGGGCCACCCACAAACAGCCAACAGAACAGGGCGTTGAGGCCGATGCCCCCCAGCGACCAACGAAACGGGGTGACGCCATCACCCAGGGCGTAAAACACCCGCACCAGCACATCGCGGGCCAGGTAGGCGGGCATGCCCAGGCCGTAGGCCATCAGCAACTGCCCCACCAGATCAGCCGCGGCGGAATTGAAAGCACCGCGCTCGTAGATCAGGGCCACGATCGGCACCGCCAGCCCCACCATCAGCGCCCCCAAGGGCAGCATCGAGGCGTTGGAGAGCATCAGGCCCTGGCGGATGCGGGCGATCAGCTCCGGGCGATCCTGCGGGGCCGTTAACCGCGCGTACACCGGCAGCAGGGGCACCAGCAGGGCGTTGGAGAGCAGCCCCAGGGGGGTCTGCACCAGCAGGTTGGCGTACCCCAACCCCGCCGCCGCCGCCGGCATCCCGGAGGCGAAAAACAGCGACACGAACACGTTGATCTGCAACATGCCCGAAGACAGAGTGGCCGGGCCCATCACCTTGAGCACCTCGCGCACGCCGGGGTCCTTCCAGTCCCACACCAACTGCAGCTTGTTGAGGCCCTCGCGGCTCAGGGCCGGCAGCTGGATCAGCCACTGCAGCACCGCCCCCAGAGTGGTGCTGGCCGCCAACACGATGCCGCCGATCACCGCGGTGCTGGGGGAGAGGATCGCCGGCCCCAGCTGCCACCACAGCAGCGCAATGCCACCGATCACGGCCACGCTGGAGAGCAGCGGGCTCACCGAAGGCAACCAGAACACATCCGCTGCGTTCAGGGCCCCGAAGCCCAGGCCGATCAGGCCGGCGAACAGGGCCATCGGCGCCATCCAGCGCAGCTGCAGCACGGCAATGTCGTGGCGGGTGGCATCGAGCCCCGGGCCCAGCAGGGTGATCAGCGGATCGGCCAGTAGCACCAACACCACGGTGACCAACAGCAGACCCGCCCCCACCAGGGTGTTGATGGCGGCCAGCACATGGGCCCCCTCCTGGCGGGGCCGGCGCGCCAGCACGCTCACCATGGCGCTGTGGAAGGGGCCGTTGATCCCCCCCAAGAGGATCAACAGAAAGCCCGGCAACACATAGGCGTAGTTGTAGGCGTCGTAGGCCGCGCCCACGCCGAAGGCGGCGGCGATCACCTGCTGGCGCACCAGGCCGGCCAGCTTGCTCAGGGCCGTGGCCACCGCCACGATCAGGGCGATGCGCCGCAGCGAACGGCTGGTGTCACTCACAGGCGGTCGGCCCCGTTTGGGCGATTCTTGCCTGCAACCGCCCCGTGCGCATGCCGCCAGCCGCCCCCACCCCGCCCCAGCGCGTGCTGCCAATTGAGCCCCTGCAGGAGGGGGTGCTGCTGAAGCGCTACAAGCGCTTTCTGGCGGATGTGCAGCTCGACAGCGGCGAGCTGGTGACGGCCCACTGCGCCAACACCGGCCCCATGACTGGTGTGCTGCAGGTGGGCGGCCGCGTGCGGCTGCGCCATGCCCCCTCCCCCACCCGCAAGTTGGCCTGGAGCTGGGAGCAGGCGCAGGTGAGCGGCGCCGATGGCCAGCCGGTGTGGGTGGGGATCAACACGGCCCTGCCCAACCGGCTGGTGCGGGCCACGGTGGAGGCCGGCTGCCTGGAGCCCTGGCTGGGGCCGATTGGCACCATCAAGGCCGAAGTGGCCTATGGCCCCAGCCGCCGCAGCCGCATCGATCTGCTGCTGAGCCCCGCCGAAGGCGCCGCCGACCTGCGGCCGATCTACGTGGAGGTGAAGAACACCACCTGGTGCAGCGGCGATCTGGCCCTGTTTCCCGACACCGTCACCGAACGGGGGCAGAAACACCTCGAGGAATTGATGGGGGTGCTGCCCGAAGCCCGGGCGGTGCTGGTGCCGTGCCTCAGCCGCGCCGACCTGCAGCGCTTCGCGCCGGGCGATGCCGCCGATCCCCGCTACGGCGAGCTGTTCCGCCAGGCCCTGGCGGCCGGCGTGGAGGTGCTGCCCTGCCGCTATGGCTTCGGCACCGATGGCATCGACTGGCTGGGGGTGGCACCGGTGCAGAGCCGCCAGAGCGAGCCTTGAGGATCAGAGGGCTGCCCCCAGCGGTGCCGCCAGGGCAAGCAGATGCTCTTGCAGGCGCTGCAGGGCAGGTTCTGAAGCGTTCTCAGCCAAGACGGCCAGGCGCTCCACGTAGGGATAAGGATCCACCGCGTCGCTCACACCACAGGGACGCGCTTGGGCCAGGCGCATCTCGGGCGTGAGAAATGCCACGGGAATTGGGGTCATCTCCTCGCCTTGGGCATGGGGGGCGGCGGGCGGCGCCTGGAGTGCTTGGAACCACTGCCAACTGCGCTCACGGCAGCTGCGGGGCAGGAAGGGCAGCAGTTGGAGCTGCCAACGGCTTGGCTCCAAGCAGCCGCAACCGAGCTCTGAGGCCGCCAAACCGCTGGCCGCCGCGAAGACGGTGAACTCAATCGGACGCCGGTAGAGATCCAACAGCAGCAAATCGTCCGTCGCGCTCGGCAACTGGGTGGGGGTCACGATGCAGGCATCGACCACCCGATCGCGCAACAGCGCGACCGGGTCTTGGCACACCACACCCATCAATGCCGGATTGGCGCACCAACCATCCGGCAGCGTCTTGCAAAACAGATCGGAGCTCCAGAAGGGCACCTGCAGGCGCAGCGGTTGCAGACCTGCGAACCGGGCGCACTGATGCACCCGACGCTCCAGCGTGAGCAGCTGCTTGGCACCCTGGAGCCTGAAGCCATCACGGCTG
>JBIKKZ010000079.1:0-6696 GCA_044360095.1 Vulcanococcus sp.
GAGGGCCTCACCGCCGTGCTCTCGGTGAAGGTGCCCGAGCCGGAGTTTGAGGGCCAGACCAAAACCAAGCTCGGCAACACCGAGGTGCGCGGCATCGTGGATTCCCTCGTGGGTGAGGCCCTCGGGGAATACCTGGAGTTCAACCCCTCCGTGATCGATCTGATCTTGGAGAAGGCGATCCAGGCCTACAACGCCGCCGAGGCCGCTCGCCGCGCCCGCGAACTGGTGCGCCGCAAGAGCGTGCTGGAGAGCTCCACCCTGCCGGGCAAGCTCGCCGATTGCTCCTCACGGGATCCCGGTGAATCCGAGATCTACATCGTGGAGGGCGACTCCGCCGGTGGCTCCGCCAAGCAGGGCCGCGACCGGCGTTTCCAGGCGATCCTGCCGCTGCGGGGCAAGATTCTCAACATTGAGAAAACCGACGACGCCAAGATCTACAAAAACACCGAGATTCAGGCCCTGATCACCGCCCTGGGCCTGGGCATCAAGGGCGAAGAGTTCGATGAAAAGAATCTGCGGTACCACCGCATCGTGATCATGACCGATGCCGACGTGGACGGCGCCCACATCCGCACCCTGCTGCTCACCTTCTTCTACCGCTACCAGAAGGCCCTGGTGGAGGGCGGCTACATCTACATCGCCTGCCCGCCGCTCTACAAGGTGGAGCGCGGCAAGAACCACACCTATTGCTACAACGAAGCCGACCTCAAAGGCACGGTCGAAGGCTTCGGCGAGAAGGCCAATTACACGATCCAGCGCTTCAAGGGTCTGGGCGAAATGATGCCGAAGCAGCTTTGGGAAACCACCATGGATCCCACCACCCGCATGATGAAGCGTGTGGAAATTGAGGATGCCGCCGAGGCCGACCGCATCTTCACGATCCTGATGGGCGACAAGGTGGCCCCCCGCCGCGAATTCATCGAAACCCACAGCGCTGAACTCGACCTGGCGCAGCTCGACATCTGATGCCGGCCCGCCTGCCCCAGCAGCCCGGCTGGCGATGGGCAGCCCTGCTGGGCTTTGCCTTGATTGGGCCCGTCGCCCTGCCCGCCGGCGGTGCCGACCGTCGCCTGCCGGAACTGCGCCGCCGCAGCGCCGGCGACCCCTGGCTTTCCACCCGCCGCCATGCCCTGCAGGCCGCCCCGGAGCACCGCGCCCCGGCCCTGGCCCAGCTGGCGCCGGATCAGCCCCTGCGGGTGTTGCGCAGTTGGCACAGCCCCGCCGGTGAGCGCTGGCTGCAGGTGGAGGCGGCGGTGCCCGTGGCTCCCAACGCCCGGCGGGGTTGGGTGGCGGCTTGAGCCGCCGGTGGCGCCATGGCTGATGGGCTGATGGTGGCGCTTGGCGCTGTGCCCGGAGCCTGGTTGCGCTTTCGGCTGGTGAACCACTTCCAGCCCATGGTGCCCCGCAAGCACTGGGCCACCCTGGCGGTGAACGTGGGCGCCTGTTTTCTGCTCGGGCTGATCACCGCCTTGCTGCGCAGCTGCGGCGGCGACCGGCGCCTCACCCTGTTGATCTGCACCGGTTTCCTCGGCAGCCTCAGCACCTTCTCCACGGTGATGGTGGAGCTGTTGCAGGCCTGGTTGAGCCACCAGCGCCGCCAGACCTGTGCCCTGGTGTTGGCCTCGGTGGCGCTTGGCATCGGCGCCTTGCTGTTGGGCCAGCGGCTGGGGGCCTGATCGCCATGGCCCTTGCCGCCCAAAGGCTGCGCTTTGAGTTGCGGGAGCTGCTGTTGGTGGCGCTTGGGGCCATGCCCGGTGCCCTGTTGCGCTGGCAGAGCACGGTTCAGCTGGGCCCCTGGTCGGGGGGCAGCGCCGGGGCTGATCTGCTGGTGAATGTGGTGGGCTCGTTTGTGCTGGGTTTCCTGGCCGGGCCGATCCCCCGCCGCACGGGCCTGGTGTTGCTGGTGGGCATCGGCTTCTGCGGCAGCCTCACCACCTTCAGCAGTTGGGTGCTGGATGTGGTGAAGCTGCTGGAGGGGGGCCGCCCCCTCGTGGCCGGGGGGCTTGTGCTGGTGAGCCTGGCGTTGGGCTTGATGGCCGCAGGGCTGGGCCTGGGCCTCAGCCGCCTGCTCTACCGCCGCCGCCGCTGAGCCTCAGGCCGCCAGCGCCGTCTCAATCGCCGCCTTCAGCTCGGCCGAATCCGGTTCCACGGCACTTTTGAAGCGGCCCACCACGGTGCCGTCTTTGCCGATCAGAAACTTCTCGAAGTTCCAGGCCACCGGCCCGGCGGGCTCGCTCTGGGTGAGGGTGTCGAAGGGGGCGCTGCCGATGGCCACCTTGGCGTAGATGGGGAAGTTCACCCCGTAGGTGGTGGAGCAGAACTGCTGGATTTCCTCCACGCTGCCGGGCTCCTGGGCACCGAAGTCGTTGCAGGGGAAGGCCAGCACCGAGAAGCCCTGGGGGCCGTAGGCCGCCTGCAGGGCCTGCAGGCCGGCGTACTGGCGGGTGAAGCCGCAGCGGGAAGCCACGTTCACGATCAGCAGCACCTGGCCCTGCAGGGAGCCCAGGTTTTGTTCGCTGCCGGTGGCGGTGCTCACCACCACGTTGTTCACGGAGACGGCCATGGGTTGGGGGCCCGCGGGGGCGGGTGATCGAGATGGCGGGACCCTAGCGACCAGGCCCCATACACTCGGGGTGCCGCAGCACTGGGGCGATGAGCGAGCCGACAGCCGCCGCTGCTGTGACCACCGCCGAGCTGCGGGAGCTGCTGGAGACGGGCAACTACGACGCCGTCAAGCTGCTGCTCAAACCCGTGCAGGAGGTGGACATCGCCGAGGCCATCGGCGGGTTGCCGCGCACCCTGCAGGCCCTGGCCTTTCGCCTGTTGCCGAAGGACGAGGCCATTGCGGTTTACGAGTACTTGGAGCCCAGCGTGCAGCAAACGCTGCTGGAGCGGCTGCGCTCCAGTGAGGTGCTGGAGCTGGTGGAGGAGATGTCCCCCGACGACCGGGTGGATTTGTTTGATGAATTGCCCGCCAAGGTGGTGCGGCGTTTGTTGGCGGAGCTGAGCCCGGCGGAGCGGCGCGTCACCGCCCAGCTGCTCGGCTATGCGCCGGAAACCGCCGGCCGGTTGATGACCACCGAATTCATCGACCTCAAGGAATTCCACAGCGTGGCCCAGGCGCTCACGATCGTCCGCCGCCGCGCCCGCGACACCGAAACCATCTATGCCCTTTATGTGACGGACGCCTCCCGCCACCTCACCGGCATCCTGTCGCTGCGTGACCTGGTGGTGGCCGATCCGGAGCAGCGGGTGGGCGATGTGATGACCCGGGAGGCGGTGAGTGTGGGCACCGACGCCGACCAGGAGGAGGTGGCCCGGGTGATCCAGCGCTACGACTTCCTGGCGGTGCCGGTGGTGGACCGGGAGCAGCGCCTGGTGGGGATCGTCACCGTGGACGATGTGATCGACGTGATCGAGCAGGAGGCCACCCGCGACCTCTATGCCGCCGGCGCCGTGCAGGCCGGCGATGAGGACGACTACTTCCAGAGCAACCTGTTCAGCGTGGCCCGCCGCCGTGTGGTGTGGCTGTTGGTGCTGCTGCTGGCCAACAGCGGCACTGCGGCGGTCATCGCCTCCATGGATGGGGTGTTGAAACAGGTGGTGGTGCTGGCGGCGTTCATTCCGCTGTTGATCGGCACCGGCGGCAATGTGGGGGCCCAGAGCTCCACCGTGGTGATCCGCGGCTTGAGCACACAGCGGATTCAGGGCCTGGGGCCTTGGCGCGCCATCGGCCGGGAGGCGATTGCCGGGGCGCTGCTGGGGCTGTTGATGGTGCTGGTGGTGGTGCCCTGGGCGGGCTACGTGAGCGGCGGCAACTGGCTGGTGGCCGGCGCTGCCGGCTTCAGCCTGGTGGCGATCACCACCTTGGCGGCCACCGCCGGTGCCGCGTTGCCGCTGCTGTTTGAGCGGTTGGGGTTGGATCCGGCCCTGATGTCAGCGCCGTTCATCGCCACCGCCACCGATGTGGCCGGGGTGTTCATCTACCTGCAGACCGCCAGCTGGTTGCTGGGCAAATTTGCTTCCTGAGAGCTGCTTCACACTTCTTCAGGTTAGGCTTTACATCCCTTCACGAGTTCGGCCGTGGTCGTCGCTGTCGCCGCCTCCACTGCTTCGTCTGCGTCCACATCTGCGGCCCTGCGCCCGGTGGATGCGGCCCCCATCAGCACCGACCTGGTGCGCTCCTACCTGCGGGACATCGGCCGGGTGCCGCTGCTCAGCCACGAGCAGGAGATCACCCTGGGCCGTCAGGTGCAGGAGCTGGTGGCCCTCGAGGAGCTGGAGCAGGAGCTGACCATGCGATCGGGCGGCGGCAAGCCCGACTCCGAGCAGCTGGCCGCCGCCGCCGGCCTCACCCCCCAGCAACTGCGGAAGCGGCTGCGCAGTGGTCAGCGGGCCAAGGAGCGGATGGTGGCGGCCAACCTGCGGTTGGTGGTGAGCGTGGCCAAGAAGTACACCAAGCGGAACATGGAACTGCTGGATCTGATCCAGGAGGGCACGATCGGCTTGGTGCGGGGCGTGGAGAAGTTCGACCCCACCCGCGGCTACAAGTTCTCCACCTATGCCTATTGGTGGATCCGCCAGGGGATCACCCGGGCGATCGCCGAGAAGAGCCGCACGATCCGGCTGCCAATCCACATCACCGAAACCCTGAACAAGCTCAAGAAGGGCCAGCGGGAGCTGAGCCAGGAGCTGGGCCGCACCCCCACGGTGACGGAGCTGGCGGAGTACGTGGAGCTGCCCGAAGAAGAGGTGAAGGATCTGCTGTGCCGCGCCCGCCAGCCGGTGAGCCTGGAAACGAAGGTGGGCGATGGCGACGACACCGAGCTGCTGGACCTGCTGGCCAGTGAGGGCAGCCAGCCGGAGGAGCTGGTGGATGGGGAGTGCCTGCGTGGCGACATGCGCGCCCTGCTGGAGCAACTGCCGGACCTGCAGGGCCGGGTGCTGAAGATGCGCTACGGCATCCCCTGCGCCGACGTGCCCGAGCCCGATGAGCCGATGAGCCTCACCGGCATCGGCCGCATCCTTGGGATGAGCCGCGACCGCGTGCGCAACCTGGAGCGCGATGGCCTCGCCAACCTGCGCCGCCTCAGCCAGAACGTGCAGGCCTACGTCGCCGTTTGAGAGCGGTCTGACGCCGGGGTTGCTCGCTTCGGCTCAGCTGGATCTGCCGGCCCTGCGGGCGGCTCTGCTGGCTTGGTGGGCCATCCACGGCCGCCACGGCATTCCCTGGAAGCTTGGCCCTGATCAGGAACTAGCCCCCTGCGGCACGGCCCTCGATCCCTACCCGATCTGGGTGGCGGAGGTGATGTTGCAGCAAACCCAGCTGCAGGTGGCCTTGCCCTACTGGCGGCGCTGGATGCAGGCCCTCCCCAGCCTGGAGGCCGTGGCCGCCGCCGAGGAGCAGCACCTGTTGATGCTCTGGCAGGGGCTTGGTTATTACGTGCGCGCCCGGCGCCTGCAGCAGGGGGCGCAGCTGTTGTTGGAGGCGGAGGCCCAGGGAGCGGAGCGCTGGCCCCGCAGCCTGGATGGGTGGCTTGCCCTGCCGGGGATCGGCCGCAGCACCGCCGGCAGCATCCTTTCCTCGGCCTTTGATCTGCCCTTCGCGATCCTGGATGGCAACGTGAAGCGGGTGCTGGCGCGGCTGATCGCCTGCCCGCGGCCGCCGGCCCGGGAGCTCAAGGGGCTCTGGCGGCTGAGTGAGCAGTTGCTCGATCCGCAGCGGCCCCGGGCGTTCAACCAGGCCCTGATGGACCTGGGCGCCAGCGTTTGCACCCCCCGCAATCCTCTCTGCGGCGACTGCCCGTGGCAGGGGCATTGCGCTGCCTACGCTGCCGGCGATCCCGCCGCCTACCCCGTGAAGGACGCCCCCCGTGAGCTGCCGTTTCAGGTGATCGGCGTGGGGGTGGTGTTCAACGCCGAGGGCCACGTGCTGATCGATCAGCGCCTCAATGAGGGCCTGCTGGGCGGGCTGTGGGAATTCCCCGGCGGCAAGCAGGAGCCCGGTGAAGCGATCGAGGCCACCATCGCCCGTGAACTGCGGGAGGAGCTGGCCATCGACGTGGAGGTGGGCTCAGCCCTGATCCAGGTGGACCACGCCTACAGCCACAAGCGGCTGCGCTTTGAGGTGCATTGCTGCCGCTGGCTCAGCGGCGAACCCCAGGCCCTGGCCTGCCAGCAGTGGCGCTGGGTGGATCCCTCCCAGCTGGGCGACTACCCCTTCCCGGCCGCCAACGCCCGCATCATCGCGGCGCTCCAGGCCCACCTGGCGGCAGCCTGAGCACAGCCCGGCGGCCCGCCTCGGGCTCCAGGGGATCCAGCAGCTGCAGCTCCACCCGCCAGGCCCCCTCCGGTTCCACCGGCAGGCGCCCCGGCCACTCCACCGCCAGTAGCGCCCCCAGGGCCTGGGCCTCCTCCTCCTCCTGGGCGAAGAGCTCCTCGGCGGCGGCGGGTTGCTCGAGCCGGTAGAGGTCGAGGTGCACCAGGGCGGTGCTGCGGCCCCGGCAGCTGCCGCTGTAGTGCTGGGCCAGGGCAAAGCTGGGGCTGGTGATCGGTTCGTCGATCCCCAGGGCGGCGGCGATCCCCTGCACCAGGCTGGTTTTGCCGGCCCCCAGGTTGCCCTCCAACAGCAGGATCTGGGCACTGCCCGCAGACGGTTGCTGCAGCCAGAGCCCTGCCAGCTCCGCCCCCAGGGCG
>JBIKKZ010000080.1:0-6594 GCA_044360095.1 Vulcanococcus sp.
TCGCGCTTGAGCCAGTCATCGAGGATGTCGAACCATCCCCGCTGCGGCGCGCGCCCTACAGCGATCGTCATGAGAGCGGCTTCATGAAGCGTTACACGGGCACTGTACGGGCAACCGACGGGTGGCGGCGGGCCTCGAGGGGCAGATCCGCCCCCTGGATCCGGAAATGAGTAAAAGCACCTAGCGAGCCCTGGGCACCGGGGCGATTCGCCAAAGTGGGATGTCACCGCGCTTGCCCTGCCCGTGTACGTCGTTGAGCTCTCCCTGAAGCTGAGCCCCATGCCCGTGGCGGTGCAGCGCAAGGAGCAATCCAGCGCTGACGCGCTCTACGGCCAGGTGAAGCAGGCCATGGAGAGCGGCCAGCCGCGGCTGCTGGAGTTCAGCTGCGAAAAGGAGGAGAGCAAGCGCGTCTGCCTGCTCAGCAGCGAGGTGGTGGCGGTGCAGATCTACGAAAAATCGGCCATGGGTGGCGGCAGCAAGCGCCCCGGCTTCAGCTTCGATGGCTGAGGGCTCGCCCTGCCTGCGGGTGGAGCAGCTCAGCTTCCGCTGGCCCTCCGGCCAGAGCGCTCTGCAGGGCTGCAGCCTCACGATCCCGGCCCCCGGCCTGTGGATGCTGGTGGGCAGCAATGGGAGCGGCAAAAGCACCCTGCTGCGGCTGATCGCCGGCCTGCTGGAGCCAGGCGGGGGCCGGTTGCACACACCGCTGAAACCGGCGCTGGTGTTCCAAAATCCCGATCACCAGTTGCTGCTGCCCAGCTGCGGCAGCGATGTGGAACTCAGCCTGCCGCCGGGGCTCAGCCGCAGCGAACGGCTGCAGGCGGTGGAGCAGGCCCTGGAGCAGGTGGGCCTGGCGGGTTTCCGGCAGCGGCCCATCCACAGCCTCAGCGGTGGCCAGAAGCAACGCCTGGCCATCGCCGGGGCCCTGGCCTGCCGGGGCCAGCTGCTGCTGCTCGATGAACCCACGGCCCTGCTGGATGAGACCAGCCAACGGGAGGTGCTGCAGCTGATCCACGCCCTCAGCCACCGGCCCCAGCAGCCGATCACGGCCCTGTGGATCACCCACCGCCTGGAGGAGCTCGACTGGTGCGACGGCGCGACCCTGATGCAGAACGGCCGCACCGGGTCCTGGCGCAGCGGCGCCAGCCTGCAGGGGCAGCTGCGGCCCCTTGCCCACGGGAAGGGCTGAGGGGTAAGTTCTTCGGGTTCCCGTCAGGGATCCATTCCTCGGTAGCTCAGCGGTAGAGCGATCGACTGTTAATCGATTGGTCGCAGGTTCGAATCCCGCCCGGGGAGCTTTGAGGCCCCAGCCATCCGGCTGGGGCTTTTTCTTGGCGCCGCAGCTGGGCGCCAAGCACTGCATTTGCTTCACAACAAAACAGCCGCAAAAGCAACATTTTTATCGAAAGAAAACCTGAAGATTCGATCGCGGCCCACCCCTGGGAGACGGGGTCAGATCGCTTGCCGCACAGGCGATCTGATGGATCCATCGCAGCATCAGTCCGGGATTGTTGTGCTGCAAGAGCGGAACAACACAGGGAGAATGCGTGAAGAAATCCTGGTTGTTTCGGTCACACCGCAACCCCACAACCGCCGGCCACGGCCCGCCGCCACCTCACCCAGGAGCCCACGATGAAGCCCTGCATCCTGCTGATTGAAGACGACGGCGACATGCGCGAGCTGGTGGCCGGCCACCTGGAGCACAGCGGCTTCGACGTGCAACGGGCGGAGGACGGCATCAAGGGCCAGGCCCTGGCGCTTCAGTACACCCCCGACTTGGTGCTGCTCGACCTGATGCTGCCGAAGGTGGACGGCCTCACCCTGTGCCAGCGGCTGCGGCGCGATGAGCGCACGGCACGCATCCCCATCCTGATGCTCACCGCCCTGGGCAGCACCAAAGACAAGGTGAGCGGCTTCAACTCCGGCGCCGACGACTACCTGGCTAAGCCCTTCGACCTGGAGGAGCTGCTGGTGCGCATCAAGGCGCTGCTGCGCCGCAGCGACCGCGCGCCCCTCTCCACCAAGCACAACGAAATCCTCAGCTACAGCTCGCTCACCCTGGTGCCCGAGCGCTTTGAGGCCATCTGGTTTGACGAGCCGGTGCGGCTCACTCACCTGGAATTCGAGCTGCTGCACTGCCTGCTGCAGCGCCACGGCCAAACCGTGGCCCCTTCGCTCATCCTCAAGGAGGTGTGGGGCTACGAACCGGACGACGACATCGAAACGATCCGGGTGCACATCCGCCACCTGCGCACCAAGCTCGAGCCCGATCCGCGCAAGCCCCGCTTCATCAAAACCGTCTACGGCGCCGGCTACTGCCTGGAGCTGCCCAGCGGCGCCCAGCACGAAGAGCTGGCGATGTTGGTGCAGGAAGCCCGCGACAGCCGCCGCACCGCCGCCGCTTAAACGGCGCCGGACAGCTCCAACAGCGCCACCTCCCAGGCCAGCCGTGGCTGGACGTAGGCCCGCAACTGGCGCCGCAGGGCCTCGAGCCGGCGCTGCTGGGCCCCATCGGCCTGTTGCCGCCACAGCCGCAGCTGCCACCAATCGAGCAGCCACAGCTGCTCCTCCACCTCCAGCGCTTCGCTGAGGTCGCGGGCCAGGGCCAGGGCCTCCTGGGGCTGCACGGCCCCCTGGGTGGGGGTGAGCAGGGCGGCGCAACGCTGCGGCAACTCCGGGGGCAGGGCCCGCCACTGGCGGCGGTGGCTGAGCAGGGCACCGGGGGAGCCGGCCGCCAGCTCCAGCAGCTCGGGGGGATCCTCTGGGGCGGCTGGGTCAGGATCGCCCCCGCTGGCATCGACGGGCACGCGGCTGAGCACCAAGGCCAGGTCGGTCGGCGTGAGGCGGGCAAAGGGGATGGTTTGGCAGCGGGAGCGGATGGTGCTCAGCAGGCGATCCGGGGCGGCGCTGAGCAGGATCAGCAGCCCATCCCCAGGCTCCTCAAGGGTTTTGAGCAGGGCGTTGGCCGCCCCCTCCGCCATCGCCTCCACCGCCTCGATCACCACCAGGCAGCGGGGGGCCTGCACGGGCCGGCGCGCCAGAAACTGCGACACCCCCCGCACCTGCTCCAGCCGCAGCTGGGGGGGCGCCTTGCGGCTGATGCCCGCCGCCGCCGCCTGGGACACGGGCACCAGCTGGCCCTTGTCGCTGTAGGTGGGCTCCACCCAGAGCAAATCGGGATGGTTGCCCGCCTGCAGGCGGCGGCGCAGGGAGGCGTCGCCGGCGCCGCCGCCGATCACCCCCTCCAGAAAGCGCAGCGCCCCCAAACGGCGCCCCACCCCCTCCGGCCCGCTGAACAGGTAGGCCGGCGCCAGCCGCCGCTGATCGAGGGCCGCGGCCAACAGGGCCACCGCCTGGCCCTGACCCACCAGGTCGGCAAACAGCGCCGTGGCCGGGGCCGCCGCCATCACGGCTGGCCGGGGGAGCCCGGCACCAGCGCGGCGATGGCGGCCTGCAAATCGGCGCCCACCTGCTCGGGGCTGCGGTGGGCATCCAGCCGCCGCCATCCCCCCTCGGCCGCCAAGGCGGCAAACCCTGCGCACACCCGTGCCAGGAAGGCCTCGCCTGCCGCTTCGATGCGGTCGGCATCACGGTGCCCCCGCCGCCGCAGCGACTCCTCCAGCGGGATCTCCAGCAGCACGGTGAGGTCCGGCTGCAACCCCCCGGTGGCCACCAGGGTGAGCTGTTCAATCAGCTCCAGCGACAGGCCGCGGCCATAGCCCTGGTAAGCGGCGGTGGAGCCGCTGAAGCGGTCGCACAGCACCCAATGGCCGGCCTCAAGGGCCGGGCGGATGCGCTCCTGCACGTGCTGGGCACGATCCGCTGCATAGAGCAGCAATTCGGCGGTGCTGCAGGGGGCCCCATCGCCGGGGGGATGCAGCAACTGCTGCCGCAGGGCCTGCCCCAGGGGGGTGCCGCCGGGCTCGCGGGTCACCAGCAGCTCAGCGCCCGAAGGCATCAGGCCGCTGTGGGGCAACCACCGGCGCAGCCGCTCGATCTGGGTGGTTTTGCCGCAGCCATCGATGCCCTCAAGAACGAGGAAGCGTCCGCGCTCAGGCATCTCGGGCAAGCAGCAGGGCATTCACCACCACGGTGATCGAACTGAGGGCCATCAACATCGCCGCCAGGGGCGGGGAGAGCAGCACGCCGAAGCCTGGCAGCAGAACCCCGGCCGCGATCGGAATCACCACCAGGTTGTAGCCGAAGGCCCAGGCAAGGTTCTGGCGCACCTTGGCCATGGTGCGGCGCGCCAGGCGCAGGCCCCAGGGGATGGCGGTGAGCCGATCGCCGAGCACCACCAGATCGGCCGTGTCCAGCGCCACCTGGGTGCCGGTGCCCACGGCGATGCCCAGGTCAGCCGCCGCCAGGGCCGGGGCGTCGTTGATGCCGTCGCCCACCATCGCCACGGAGCGCCTTGACTCCCCGGCGCCCTTGGCCGCCTCGATCCGCGCCAGCTTCTGCTGCGGCAGCAGGCCCCAGGCCAGCTGCTGCGGCGCCAGCCCCAGGGCGGCGCCCAGGCGCTCCACCGCCGGCTGGCGATCGCCGCTCAGCACCCCCAGCCCCAACCCCATGGCCCCCAGCTGGGCCAGGGCCTCGGCCGCATCGGAGCGCAGGGCGTCCTCCAGGGCCAGCAGCCCCAGCAGGCGGCCGCCGCAAGCCACCGCCACCGCCGTGGCGGCCTGCTGGGCCTGGTCCGCCAGCCAGGTGCGCTCGGGCTCCGCCAGGGCCACCCCCTGGGATTCCAGCCACTCCGGCCGGCCCACCAACACGGTGCCCCCATCGGGCATGGTGCCCTGCACGCCCTGGCCCGGGTGGGTGGTGCAGCCCTCCACCGCCAGCAGGGGCAAACCCAACTCCTGGCAGCGCTGGATCAGGGCATGGGCCAAGGGATGGCGGGTCTGGGCTTCAAGGCTGGCGGCCCACTGCAGCAGCTGCACCTCGCTGGCGGCGGCATCCACCAGCCGCAGGGCCGACAGCCGGGGCCGCCCCACGGTGAGGGTGCCGGTTTTGTCGAACAGCACCGTGCCCAGGGCGGCGGCGGCCTCGATGGCATCGCCGCCGCGGAACAGCACCCCGGCGCGGGCCGCCTGGCCGCTGCCCACGCTGATGGCGGTGGGGGTGGCCAGGCCCAGGGCGCAGGGGCACGCCACCACCAACACCGCGATGCTCAGCTGAATCGCCAGCACCAGGGGCGTCTCGGCGCCGATGCCGAGGCTGCGGTGGCCCCCGTGGGCCTGGGCCGAGGGGGCATGGCTGAGCACCTGGGGCCAGAGCTGGGCGCCCCATTGCCACCAGAACACAAACGTGAGCGCCGCCAGCAGCAGCACCACCCCGGTGAAGCGCCCCGCCAGCTGGTCGGCCAGGCGTTGAATCGGCGCCTTGCGGGCCTGGGCCTGCTCCACCAGTTGAATGATCCGGGCCACGGCACTGTCACGGCCCGGTCGCAGCACCTCCAGCACCAGCGGGGCCTGCAGGTTGAGGCTGCCGGCGGCCAGCTCCGTGCCGGGCTCGGCCTCCAGGGGTAGCGGTTCTCCGGTGAGGCTGGAGATGTCCAGGGCGGAACTGCCCTCGAGCACACGGCTGTCGACGGGCACGCGATCCCCCGGCAGCAGGCGCACCCGATCGCCGGGTCGCAGGGCCCCCACCCGCACCGGCTGCACCGGGGCCTGGGGCCCATCTCCCACCAGCAGCAGCGCCTGATCGGGCTGCAGGGCCCACAGCTCCCGCAGGGCATCGCCGGTGCGCAGGCGGGCCCGCTCTTCGATAAACCGCCCAAGCAGCACGAAGCCCAGCAGCATCACCGGCTCGTTGAAAAAGCACTGCCAGCCCACCGCGGGCCAGATCAGGGCCACCAGGCTGGCGAGGTAGGCGCTGCCCATGCCCAGCCCCACCAGGGTGTCCATGCCGGGGGCACCGGCCAGGGCCGAGCGCCAGCCGGCCACAAGGATCGGGCGGCCCGGCAGCAGCAGGGCCAGGGTGGCCACCACCGCGTGCAGGTGCATGTCCGCCAGCCAGGGCAGGGGCAGCTGCCGGGCCTCCGCCAGGTGCCCCCCGGCGGACACCAGCAGCAACAACAGGGCCACCAGCAGCTGGCGCCAGCGCTGCCACCAGGTGCGTTGCTGCTGCCGCTCCCCGGGCTGCAAAGGGCCCTCGCCATCCAGGGGGCGCCGCTGGGCCCCATAGCCCATGGCGGCCAGGGCCTCAATCAGGGGGGCCGCAGGGTCAGTGTCGGCCGGGGGGTCCGGGGGCGGATCCAGGGCCACCCAGGCGGTGCGGGTGAGCAGGTTGACGCTGGCCTGATGCACGCCGGGCTGGGCCAAGAGGCGCTGCTCCACCGCCCGCACGCAGCCACCGCATTTCATCCCCTCCACCTCCAGCAGCAGCGGGGCCTCGCCACGGGCGATCGGATCAACGCCGGTGACCACGGGCAAGGGCGAAGGGCACCTCAGGCTAGGGAGCACAAACAGAGAAACCAGCGATCGACACCCCGGGTGAGGATGGGGCACGCCGTTCCCGGTTCGCCGTGCCCCGCTCCCAGCGCAACGACAACTTCATCGACAAGAGCTTCACGGTGATGGCGGACCTGATCCTCAAGGT